>PHCD01000046.1 GCA_002842135.1 Betaproteobacteria bacterium HGW-Betaproteobacteria-8
TGGCCTGAAGACTGGCGTCAAGATCTCTGTTGCTGGTGGCGTTAAGGCTTCCACAACCAAGCAAGTTAAAGATGCTGGCGCTGACATCATCGTTGCTGGTGCTGCTATCTACGGCGCTGCTGATCCTGCAGCTGCTGCTGCAGAAATCACTGGCCTGGCACACTAAGCTGGTTAAAATCGAGCCCTCTAGAGGGCTCGATTTTTTTAGTTCTACCATTTGATACTAACAATATAATTTCCGCATTCGCGGCAATCCAACTACTAAAACTCGAGGTTAATATGACGCATCGTCAACTTATCGTAAAAAAGATTTCAAGCGTTCTTGAAGCTACCGATAATTCTTATGATGAAAAACTAACGAACATGCTGGATAAGGCATCTCGTATTTTCATTACAGGTGCAGGTCGCTCAGGGTTGGTAGCAAGATTCTTCGCAATGCGTTTGATGCACGGCGGTTATGAAGTCTATATCGTTGGTGAGATCGTGACACCAAGCATTCGCGAAGGTGACCTGTTCATCGTCATCAGCGGCTCCGGTGAAACCGAAACCATGATTGCTTTCAGCAAGCGTGCCAAGCAAGTCGGTGCGAAGATGGTTCTTATCTCGACCAAGAGCAAATCCACGATTGCTGACATGTCTGACCTGGTTATCCAGATCGGCAATCCAGATCAATACGAGAAGATTCCAACCATGCCTATGGGCACGACTTTCGAGCTTTCCACATTGCTGTTCCTGGAAGCCATTGTTGCGCACATCATTCATGAAAAAGGCATCGCAGAAGAAGTCATGCGAGCGACTCACGCTAACCTGGAATAATGTTCCCGTTTCAAGAGTGTGCTGGTCACGCTCTTGAAGTTTGTCATGGCTTGATTAACAGTAATCCCGGCACCGAGATATAGCTATTTAGTTAGACGCAACTGGATTCTCTTGTTGTTGGCTTTGCCTTGATTTACTTCATGCTATAGATGACATCACAAGTGTCAGAACAAAAGCTTTCGGAACAAAAACCGAATTGATGACTTGACTGAATAATCTATATTCCATATTTAGTCGGTCGATCAATGTAATTTAAAGAATTTTTAAGATTAGCCGTTATGTCATATAACGAAGTGACATCTTAATTCGTGGCAAGAGCAACAATGCTTGACCCAATTTATCTGTGTATAACCAAATAGGAGAAGAAAATGGCAGTGATTGACCGTGTACTGGTAGGTGAGGCTCTCGTCATTGAAGAGCGTCCGGATCATAGTGGGCTTGATCTGTTGAATGTTGCCCACATTGAACTGATTATGGGCCCGCGTGGCAGTGCAGCTGAAGATGCTTTCTGCCGTACTCTGACCGATCAGAAGTATGGTGTAAATGGCCTGTTGGCTATTGTTGCCCCTAACATGATGGTTAAGCCAGCGACAGTGATGTTTAATAAAGTGACGATCAAGAACGGTCGTCAGGCAGTTCAGATGTTTGGTCCGGCCCAACGTGGCGTGGCCATGGCTGTAATGGACTGCGTTGCTGATGGCACCATTCCGCAGGATGAAGCAGAGAATGTATTCATTTGCGTTGGTGTGTTCATTGACAGCCGTGCTGATATTGATGAGCGTATCCAGGACTGGAACTATCGCGCTGTCAAACAGGCGATCAAGTCTGCAGTTGCGCGTGAACCCAAGGTGGAAGATGTATTGAAGAACTACAAGGCTTCAGCACATCCGTTCCAGGCAAGCGCAGAATAAGCGTTCAGTCTGGTAAGCGAAAAGCCCGATTAATATCGGGCTTTTTTGTTTTATGAGTCTGCCTCAGGCTTTGCTTAAGTTTTGCTGACAGCGTCAATATCGTTGTGGCTCAGAAGCCCTGAATGCAGGATGGTGGCTACCAGGACACCCGACAGGCCGTCAGCCGCAAGTGTCCTCAGGTCGGCTGCATTCCTGACGCCGCCAGCAGCATAGATCTGAGTATGCCTTGCTTGCAGTCCGCCGAGCAACTTAATATCAGGCCCACTGGCGCTGCCAACCTTGTTCAGCGACATGGCAATTACTTGCTCCGGCCAGATGGAGGCATCCTGTAGTAATTCTGCAGGCCCTAAAAATTTATCCTGGAAAAAGTCCAGTGACAGTGCAAATGCATTTTGCAGGACATGCTTGATCTCGTAATAATGGTTCAGGTCTGCAATGCTTTCACTGCCGATTACGCAGTGCACACCTTGCTTTTTCCAGTAAGCAGCGTTTTCTGTACGATTGATGGCGGCATCCAGCCATATTTCAATAGCGCTGTGCCTGTTCTGGATTTCCCGAATGATGGCAGTATGGTCGCCACGCCCCTGAATCGCATTGATATCGGCAATGTAGAAGCGCTTGAATGGGTATAATTCGAGCAGGCTGCTGACAATATCGTGCGGTTCGCTACCAGCACACAGGCTTGACTGTACAGGCAGGTAGTTGGCGCGGTCTCCGCGTTTGGCATGGACGACCTGGCCGTCCATCAAATCAATGACAGGAATGATGTCCAAATATTTTCCAATAAATTCGAGCAAGTATCTGCCATCGCCAGTACTGCTGTAACCAGTGAAGCAAGACCTTGAAAATTTTTGTCTGTGAATTTATTACCAGTGGCGGATTATATCGCGAGAGCCTGACTGCCGGCCTACTGATGGAAGGGCTCATGATGCGTAATGCTCTGCTGGCCGATTTGGCAGGGATCAGGGATGTTGAGGTTCTATGCGCGTATGATCACCGACTGCCTGCGCCTGAAGTGCAACATGCGATCATGGTCCGCGCGCTGGATGATGTCTGGCAGATCTGGGAGGGATTGATCAAGCAATCTGATGCAGTCTGGTTGATTGCACCTGAGACCTCGGGCACGCTTTTGCGCTTGACCGAGCAGGTGGACCGGCATGGCAAACTGCTGCTTGGATGCCCTGCAATTGCTGTCAGTTTGACTAGCAGCAAACAGGCAACTGTTCATGCTTTGATGCAGGCAGGCATCGGTTGCGTGCCGACCAGCACTGCTCAGGAATGGCTGGCCGGGGAGAGATTGCCAGGAGTGGCTGGCTGGGTGGTCAAGCCTGATGATGGCGTCAGTTGTGAAGGCAGCGCTCACCTGCATGATGAAAAAGAGGTTACCGAATGGATTATGCAAAATGGACGCTTAACGCATATCGTGCAACCCTGGCGCCCTGGTGAGGCTGCCAGCATATCCATGCTCTGCCGTAATGGCCGATCCTGGCTGCTGAGCTGTAATCGACAGAAGGTATTGCATGATTCTGGCCGTTTTTGTTATCAAGGCAGCGTCATCAATGGCCTGTCTCAATATTGGGATTCCTTTGCGTTGCTGGCGCAGCAGATTGCCCAGACGGTACCCGAGCTTACAGGATATGTCGGCGTGGACCTGATACTGGGCAGTGACGATCCGGCAATGCCGGAGGTTCTGGAAATTAACCCGCGGCTGACAACTTCTTATGTGGGCCTGAGACGGGCGACTGGAATCAATGTGGCTGAACAGATCCTGAATCTGCTGGCCGAAAAAGGGCAAGAAAATGTCCCGTTTCATTTGCCCCGGATATCGAGGAATATAATAGATGTGACTTTAAAACAATAATTTAAATATATGAATTTAAATAAAATATATAAAGTTGGATGGGATGTGGGTGGAGCGCATCTGAAAGCCGTGCTGCTTGATGCTGAAGATCGGATGCTGAATGTTATCCAATTGGCTTGTCCCTTATGGCTAGGGCTTGACCGCTTGGCAGCAGCGGTAGATGACGTTCTCTCAATATTCGCATATCCGGCACAGCACGCGATTACCATGACGGGTGAGCTGGCCGATGTTTTCAGGAATCGGCATCACGGTGTGAACGAGATTGCGGCGGTCATGTCGGAAAAGCTGGGCGAACAATCCCGTTTTTATGCGGGTTCCCGTGGATTTGTTGCGGCATCCGAGGTCGATGTGTTTTATAAAGAGATTGCTTCAGCCAACTGGCATGCCAGCGCCAGCCTGGTTGCAGGGAAACTTGGACAAGGCCTGCTGGTCGATATCGGTAGCACTACGACAGACCTGATCGTCCTGAGTGACGGCGTTCCTGCCAATCGCGGGTTTTCCGATGCGGAGCGCATGCGTGAAGATGAGCTGGTTTACACAGGTGTCGTGCGTACACCACTCATGGCGCTCACCCAGACGATTGCCTTCAAGGGGCACAAATACCGGATCGCTGCGGAACATTTCGCCACGACCTCAGACATTTACAGAATTACCGGTGAGTTAATGGAAACTGAGGATATGGCATCAACCGCAGATGGCGCCGAAAAAAGCATAGATGCCAGTATGTGCAGGCTGGCCCGCATGCTTGGGCATGACCGAGAAGATGCTGACGATGCTGACTGGCTAATCTTGGCTAGATCATTCAAGAGTGCACAGTTGGTGCAACTGGAAAGTGCCGTCAATAAACTGCTGGAACGAGGCCAGCTTGAAGCGGAAGCGCCTATTATCGCCGCAGGTGCCGGCCGTTTTCTGGTGCGGGAGCTGGCGCAGGGATTCCAGCGTGATTGTATCCAGGTCAATAGCCTGATTGCTTCGGAAACGGATGAAATGCGCCGTTGGGCCGGCGTTTGTTTTCCAGCCTATGCAGTGGCCTGCCTGATGTTTACAGATGGCGTCTGACAGCATGATGCAACATACACTCGATTACCATCCAGATAGCAGCCGCTTGTTTGCACGAATCGCCCATGAAGAATGGGCAGTGTTTCTCGATAGCGGCAAGCCCATGGGCCAATATGGACGTTATGACATTATTTGTGCCCGTCCATTCATCACCATCGTTACGCAGGATGGCGTGACTCACGTCACTCAAGGTGGCGAGCAGACGGAGTATGCACATCATGACCCGTTTGACGTGCTGAAAGCGGTGTTATCGAGCTATCCGCAGCATCCGGCAGGTTTGCCGTTCTGCGGCGGGGCTATCGGCTATTTTGGCTATGACCTTGGGCGTTACCTTTACCTGGAGAAACTTCCTGATATTGCGCTGAATGCCGAAGCCATTCCCGACATGTGCGTCGGCATCTATGACTGGGCCGTGATTGTTGATCACCGCGAGCAAAAAACCAGACTGGTCTCATTTGCCTGCGATGAATCTACCCAGGCCAACTGGCCAGAACTATGCGCGCTGTTTGCCGACCTGCCACAGATGCCGAAATTGCAAGGTCGCTTCACTCTGACGTCCGCAGTGACGTCCAACCTGGATGAAGATGCGTATGCCGAGCGATTCGACAAGGTCAAACAATATATCACTGAGGGCGATTGTTATCAGGTCAATCTCGCGCAACGTTTTTCGGCCAGGGCGGAGGGTGATGCCTGGCAAGCCTATTCTCATCTGCGTCAAATCAGCCCGGCACCGTTCATGGCTTACATGAACTTTCCTCAATGTCAGGTGCTTTCAGCCTCACCTGAGCGTTTTTTACAGCTTAGCGGTAGCCATGTGGAGACTCGCCCGATCAAGGGTACCCGGCCGCGGGCAAAAGAGGCCGATGAGGATATGCGTAATGCCAGTGAATTGATGCAAAGCCTGAAGGACCGTGCTGAGAACCTGATGATTGTTGACTTGTTGCGCAATGACATCAGCAAGAGTTGTGAGGTGGGCAGTGTCAAGACTGACCGGCTATTCGCGCTGGAGAGTTTTGCCAATGTGCATCACCTTGTCAGTACCGTGACCGGCAGGCTGGCCCAGGACAAAACCGCGGTTGACCTCCTGCGGGGTTGTTTCCCCGGAGGCTCGATTACCGGGGCGCCAAAGTTGCGCTCCATGGAAATCATAGAAGAGCTGGAGCCACACCGGCGAGGAATTTATTGCGGGGCTATCGGTTACATAGGCTTTGATGGCAATATGGATACTAATATTGCTATTAGAACGGCAGTCTATTCAAATAATGAAATCCGCTTCTGGGCCGGTGGCGGTATTGTCTCCGACTCTGAAATGCAGAAGGAGTACAGGGAAACCTGGGATAAGGCTTCCTCCATGTTGCAGCTGATGCAATGCTTTGCTGGCAAAACAACAAGAGAAGAATCCGAATAATATAAATCTCAACAAAGAGAGCGAATTATGTGGGTAATCAAACTGGGTGGCAGTCTTCTCGGGTCGCAGGAACTGAAAGACTGGTTGGATGTGATTGCACATCATGGCGATGGCCGAATTGTGATTGTGCCAGGAGGCGGCATTCTGGCCGATGCGGTCTACGAGTCGCAGATGATGAGCGGTATCAGTGATCTGGTCGCACATAAAATGGCCGTGATGGCGATGGATCAGTATGGCATTTTGCTTGCAGGTCTGAATGCCGACCTGGTGACGGCTGCCAGTGATCTGGAGATAGCCGAGCGGGGCTGGCAGCATCGTGCTGTGGTCTGGCTGCCAAGCAGTATGGTGATTGCTGACGAGAGCATTCCCACCACCTGGGAGATCACTTCGGATAGCCTTGCCGCCTGGCTTGCGCACAAGTTGAATGCCGATCACCTGATATTGGTCAAATCCGAAAGACCGCAAATGGAACAGATATCCCTGGAAAGGCTGACCAAGGAAGGCTTTGTCGATGAGCATTTTGGCGATTATATCGTTGGACAGAGTTTTGGCACTTGGGTGATGGGCAAGGGAGATTTCAATGTGTTCAGCGATGGCTTGTCCGAGGAACAACTTATAGCTAACGGGTTGCCAGTGCGCTGTTCCTGGAATTAAGGAGAGCATCATGACTGAAACCAGTAAAGAGAAGGCCTATAACGAAGTGGAAGTCAAAGCCAGGCTGGCCAGGGAATTGCCGCACTGGTATCTGGAAGATGGCTGGATTCGGCGAAAATTCAAGACCGGAAGCTGGAAGGGTACGCTGATGGTAGTAAACACGGTAGGGCACCTGGCCGAAGCAGCCTGGCATCATCCTGACCTGACGGTCTCATATGCCTTTGTCATCGTCAAGCTATGTACGCATAGCGCAAAGGGCATTACTGACAAGGATTTTGAGCTGGCCAGCAAGATTGAAGAAGTGATTCAGTGGCAGCCTGGGAAAACAGGTGGCGCGCTTGAGGGTACACCCAATGAGGACCAGCGCTTTAAATACATCAAATATGATGACATCTGAGTAGGGTTGTAGCCACTCATGGCGGAGACAGGCATGCTTGTTGCGGGTATCCATGCCTGCTTAGACAAGTAGTTCCTTAGTGTTCGACGTACCCTTGAAGGACTCGCCGGCTTCGTTCATTGCCAGCGGTTAACTCAAACGGTCGATTGGTTTTCCTGTTTCTCAAACTTGCCGAAGTGCAGCATGATAGTTGGAAGTATCAGCAGATTCAAAATGGTTGATGTCACCAGCCCGCCAACAATAATCGTGGCCATTGGTCCCTCGATCTCTCGCCCTGGCTGGCCGCTGCCGGCAGCTAGGGGCAACAGGCCAAGCGCAGTCACAAGTGCTGTCATCAGGATCGAAGGCAGCCGTTCGGATGCTCCGCGGATCGCAGTTTCCAGACCCCAGACGCAGCCTTCAACGTCCACCAGATGCTGGAAATGCGAAACCAGCATGATGGAGTTACGCAGGGTGATGCCGAACAGCGTAACGAAACCCACGAGAGAGCCGAGTGATATCCAGCCGCCGGTAAACATGACCGCCAACACCCCGCCTATCAGGGCAAATGGCAGGTTGGCAAAAGTCAGCAGCAGGTTGCGCAGGCGGCCAAAGGCTACGTAGAGCATGAGGAAGATGCCAAAAATGGCCAACACCGAGTGCACTAGCAGGTCTTCCCGTGCCTGTGCTTGTTCTTCTGCCTGGCCGGTGAAGGTCAGGTAGTTGCCTTGCGTCAATTGCACTTCCCTGGCGATGCGTTCTTTGACATCTGCCACGTATCTTTCCACATCGCGACCGCTGACATTGGCTGTCACCGTTTGAATGCGCTTGGCTCCCGCATGCAATATCTTTGACCTGCCGTTTTCCTGCGTAATATTTGCGATGTCGCTCAGTCGTAATATCCTGCCTTCGGCATTGATAATCGGCAGTTTGCCAACTTCCGTAATGTTATCTCTAGCTTTGGAATCGAGAACGACAGTGACGCCGATGACTCGGTTGCCTTGGTAAACCTGGGAGACTGGCACGCTTTCGTAGGCGGTCCGGATGGTGTCCAGCACATCCAGTGGTTGTAAGCCCCAAACTGCCAACCTTTCCGGTCGCAGCCGGATAACCAGCTGAGGGGTGCCTGGCGGCGATTGTACAGCTACATCTGTACCGCCCTCTGTGCCTGCGAGTATGCCTGCAATGGCTTGAGCATCCCGGTCCAGCGCGTCCAGGTCCTGGCCGTAGATGTTAATGACAACGGAAGCAGCAAAACCCGAGATGGTTTCTTCGATACGCTCTGTCAGGAAGGTGTTGATTGCAAAATTCACTCCGACAAAGCCGGCTTCTGCGACGCCATCCGCATCCTGATCCACCGCCTCACCGGAGATCGCTTCGCGGATCTCTTCGAGTATGCGTCTTTGTTCGTCACCGGATAACATACCGATTTCAATTTCAAACTCGCTGTAATGCGTACCGAAAGTGTCGGCGCCGTTAGGTGCCCGGCCTACCCATTGTGCGACAGATTTAACGCCATCGATTTCCTTCAGCACATCGTTGATTTTTCTGCCGATTCGCAACGACTCCTGTTCGGAGGTGCCCGGCACGGCAGTCATATGCATGATGTAATGTCCCTCATGCAAACTCGGGATGAACTGGCTTTTGAATAGCGGCAATATGCCGATGCCGACGCCGATCAGGACAAACGCAATACCAATGATGGCTTTGTAATGACCTTCAATCTTGTTTAGCAGTTTGACGTAACCGGTCTTGATGTTGCGAATGACTGGTGAGTCTTCCTCATCGAGCCTGGCTTTGCCCAGCATGAGGTAGCAAAGCGCCGGTGTCAGCGTCAGTGCGACCACCAGCGAAGCCAGAATGGCTGCGATATAGGCAACACCCAGTGGCGCAAACAGCTTGCCGCCGACGCCTCCCAGTGTCAGCAATGGCAGGAACACCATGGCGACAATGAAAGTGGCATAGACCACGGATTTTCGCACTTCCATCGAGGCGTCATAGACTACGCGGTAGGTGGGTAGCGGTTGTGGCAGCAGACGGTTCTCGCGCAGGCGCCTGAAGATGTTTTCAGCATCGATAATGGCGTCATCAACGACTTCACCCAGCGCGATGGCCAGGCCGCCGAGCACCATGATGTTCAACCCCATGCCAAAGTGGTAAAGCACGATAATGGCTGTCAGCAGCGACAATGGAATGGCAGTGGCAGAAATAAAGGCGGTGCGAACGTTGAACAGGAACAGAAACAAAACAGTGATGACCAGCACTGAGCCGATCAGGATGTCGGTACGTACGCCATCAATAGCGGTATCAATGAAGTTGGCCGGGCGGAACAGGCCCTTCTGCAGTTCCACACCTTCGGCCTGCAGAGCGGGACGAATTTCGCGTATGGCTTTTTCAATCTCGCCGGTTACCTTGTGCGTGTTGGCTCCCAATTGCCCCTGGACTGAGAGGTAAATGCCTGTCACGCCGTTAATCGCGGCAGAACTGATAGAAGGTGCTGCCCCCTCAATGACTTGGCCGATATCCGCTAGCCTGATGGTCTGACCGTTGCGATGTACCAGCGTGGCCTGGCCAAGCCGCTGTGGAGTCAACGCCTGGCCTTCGGTATTGATGACTATGCGTTGGTTCTCGTTCTCGATATAGCCCGCGCCTCGAACGCCGGAGGCTTTTTCTGCAGCTTCTCGCACCTGCTGCAGGGAAATGCCGTACTGGACCAGTTTGCCTGGGTTAACCTGAATCTGGAATTGGCGAACCTGCCCGCCGAATACGTTGACATCCGCTACGCCATTCACTGACATCAGGTGAGGCACCACGGTCCAGTCTGCAATGGTGCGCAGTTCCATCAACGAGAGTGTTTCGGATGTCATGCCAAAGCCTAGTACCGTACTGGCTGAAGAGGTGAGTGGCGTGATGTTGGGAACGATTCCCTGTGGCAAGCGATTGTTCAAGGTCGCCAGACGTTCGGCGACAACCTGCCGGTTTCGATAGATGTCGGTACTTTCATCAAAAATGATGGTGACAATGGATAAACCAGGGATCGATTGCGAGCGCATCGAATCTATGCCGATGGTGCCTGAAATGCTATTTTCGATTGGCTGGGTAACCAGTGATTCGACAAGCTCGGCTGAAAGACCGGGTGACTCCGTCTGGATGACGATCTGGGTCGGTGCAAATTCAGGGAAAACATCAAGATTGCTGCGCGTCAGGCTGAAAATGCCATAGATGATAGCCAGGCTTGCGAGGGCGATAATGACGCCACTGAAGCGAATGGAGAAGCGGACGAGCGCGGACATCATGATTGATGCTCTCTTATGCCGGTGTTCTTGAAAAGTGATTGAGTGCAGGTGCCGGTCGGTTGCGATAAGGACATTTTGGCTGCGGCCTCACGCGCTACGCGCATAAGTCTCCACCGAAATGATGATTGCAATATGCTGAGCATTTTAGTTCCGGTATCACATGGCTTCGCCATATGAGCCTTCACTGGAATGATGATTAAATTGTTCAATTTAATCATCATTCTCATTAGTAATCTGGTATTTGAATTCTTCCGAAAGCAGCAGCTGTGCTCCTCTTGTCACCACTTCATCACCTGCATTCAGGCCGGTGCGATTGAACCAGCCATCCTCAGTTTCATTTTCGGTGCTGACAGGGACGCGCAAAAACCGCTCTTCGCCTGCTTTGCGATAGGCCCAAGCCAGTCCGCCATACCAGACGATTGCACTTCTCGGCACAATGACGCCCTGGGCGGATTCTTTGCCGCCATTCATTTTGATGCTGACCCGCATGCCGACCCTCAATGTGCCGGCCGGGGCTCTGTAGTAGAAAGTTTCGCCCTGTATGGCCGCATCCGTTTGCGGTGAGGCTGAAACGAACTGCGCCCGCATTGTTTTCCCGGTGTTGCCGGTTGGTGATACAAGTATGCTGTTGCCGGCTTGGGGCGCGGGTGTGCCGAAGGGCAGGGTCACCTGTATCAACACGTCCTTGTATTGCATGATGCGGTTGAATGTTGAGCTTTCAGAGGTTTGCGTTGCTTGGGATGCCAGCGCTTCACCCCACTGTTGACCTATGCTATCACGCATGTTTTTTGCAATATTCTCGGCAGCATTGAGTTTTGCCTGGTCCGCCTTCAGCATGGCTTCTGCATTGGCCAGGGCGCGGTCCGACACATTCCGGTTATCCTTGTTGAGCACGGATAGCCGGTTGAATTCCTGCTGAGTGTTGGTCAGTGATGCCCTGGCGACGCCAGCCTCGGCCCTGGCAGTCAGGTAACGGTTTCTCTGTTCAATCAGGTTGTCGATATTGACGACCGTGCCATAGGTGCTCAATGCGCTTACATGACGGCTGTCGCCAAGCCTGGTGGTTGTGATGCCGCTTTGTTCTTGTGCTGGCAACGGGAGAGTCACAACAGTCATCCCTTGCTCATTAGCGACCCGATCCGGGGTCTCAATTTCTTCTTCAATTTCGCCTTGTACATAGTCTTCGTATTCGTCCCTGCCGTAGAACACGAGCATCCCGAACAGCATGACGATGAGAAATGCCTCCAGGGCGATGATGGTAGCTAGTTTACGATTCATGATTGGCTCATTGTTGGCGTGATTCCATGGATGCTTCGCGATCAAGATCGCCGGGCATGGATAATGTGTTTTCCAGGGGTTGCTGCATAGCCTCTTCCAGCGCACGGCCGGCACGCTTTACCCGGAGATCATTGTTGATGAGAGCTTGTTGGACCAGCAGGTTTTCCAGTTTGGTCGTCGTCAGTTCCAGCCTGTCCGCAATGCCTTGCTCGAACTGTTTTTCTGTCAGCAAGGTACGCTCAGTTTGGGCCTCAAGCAGGCGTTTTGTATCATTCAGAGTGCCTAGCGCCTGCATGTAAGCCGCCTTGCGGCTTTCTAGTTCACCAATGACATCGGCCTGCAGAGCCTTGAATTTTGCGGCTTCAACTTCACGCTGGGCTTCGGCCTCGGCGATATTGCCTTCATTCCTGTTCAGCAGTGCAAGCAGGGTAGAGATACTCAGCGACCAGATCCTGTCGCCCTGGTCGTAACTGTAGCCCGGTGAAAGTACGACATCAGGGTATTGGCGAGCGATCTCAAGTTTCAGCTTGGCTTCAGCACCTTGGTATCTGGCCAGTGCAGCACGAATATCCAGGCGATTATGCATGGCGGATTCCTGCAGTTTTGCCAGTTTGTCCGGGTCGGATATGAGCTCCTGTCTTCTGGCATCGGTCTGGGACCTGTCCTCGGCAAGTAGAACAACTTTGTTGAGATTTTCGAGTGTCAGTCCTGCATGACTTGCAAGCCGGGCTTTCAACTCATGCAGGTGGGTCTTTTCTGCATCGAACAACTGCCTGGTTTTTTGCAGCTGCAATCGGGCGTTGGCGGATTCCAGGCTGGAAACCATGCCAGCGCTCAGCCTCGCCTCCAACATGGCAGCAATTTCCACGCGTAATGCAAGTTCTTGTTCCAGCAAGCTGCTTTGACTCAGTGCAGCCTGGTAGGCAATCCAGCTGTCATGCACCCGGCTGCGGACTTTCCATGCCGTCTGGGCGATTTCTATGCGAGCCGCTTCCGACAAACTGGAGGCGCGGTCAATGCGCGCCTGGCGTTTGCCAGCCGTCTCGATTGGGATGTCAATTGCCAGCCCGTAGGTCCATGGCGAAATGCCATTATCAGTTTCACTATGGTGTTCCATATCTCCAGAAATGCCCGGGTTGGGGCGCTGGCCGGCCATTTTTTCTGCCGCGAGTGATGCACGCCATGTTGCCCTTGCCACATCCAGGTCAGGGTGGAAATAAAGCGCACTGTAGATGACCTCGTTCAGGCCCCAATCCAGGCCCGGTGTTTGCCTTTCTTTGTAGCTTTGGATTTTCAGATAAGCCTGGAATTCGGCACCAAGGGGATCGTGTGCGCGAAATTCTGATGAGGTGGTACTGGCATTCAGTGGTTTTGCGGTATAGGTCTGAAAGGCGCAACCAGAGACCAGCGCGCCAAGAACGAGCGTTGTCAGTCCAAACGTCTTAATTGTCTGCTGTCGGTACTGCAACGTTGACTAGCCTCCCCAGGCTTGCCGATCGGGCACCAGGCACCCATCATCAGCATTAATGATGCTTTGTAATTATTGTGCGGATTGAAACTTAAACCAGGCTTAATTTGGAATCATTCTGCAATCGCCGCATGAACTGCATTCAAGGCGTCTTGCAGTGATTCTTCGGTCAGGCTGTTGATGCTGGCAGCAAGCAACTCCGCAGCTTCAGCGGTGCGCTGTGGTAAATCATGGCTGTCAAGCTCTGCAACCAGCCCGGCTGCTGCGCCGGTGACTTTCAATAAGGCATGGCGTTCTTTCATCAATATTTCGACTTCTGAACGTAACATGCGGATTTCTTCCTGGTTGATGGTGTTGGGCATGGTGCTCTTTCTTGAATGCTGAATGGATTATTTTAAACTGCCTGTATCTTGCTACCTATTGCTATCTACCGTCAATCAGGGTTTCCATGATTTGCCTATCTTGACGATTTGCTGTGATTTGCTCAACTTTGGTAGTTTCCGCTGGCACAAGAGTACGCTACAATAGCCGCCTTATTCTTGGGTGATAGCTCATAAATCGTTTGTCCAGTCTTGTTATAAAGCAAGCGTACAAATTTAAGCAAACCAGCATTGCGAAAGTGGCGGAATTGGTAGACGCACTGGATTTAGGTTCCAGCGCCGCAAGGCGTGAGAGTTCGAGTCTCTCCTTTCGCACCAAATATTATGATTTAAGGGATTCGGTACATGTCAGCAACTGTTGAAACCATAAGCAATCTTGGCCGCCGCATTAC
>PHCD01000161.1 GCA_002842135.1 Betaproteobacteria bacterium HGW-Betaproteobacteria-8
TTCGGCATGGGCATCAACATCATGGTGCTGGGTGGCCTTGCCATTGCTCTCGGCGAAGTGGTCGACGATGCCATTATCGATGCGGAGAACATCTTCCGTCGCCTGCGCGAAAATCGCCTGTCAGACCAGCCTCTGCCTGCTTACCGCATCGTCTATGACGCATCCATGGAAGTGCGCAAATCCGTGGTCTATGCCACCTTTATCGTCGCTTTGGTGTTCGTACCTCTGCTGACCCTGGGCGGCGTCGGCGGCAAACTGTTCGCACCATTGGGCATCGCCTATATCGCCGCGATTCTGGCCTCTCTGGTTGTTGCGCTGACAGTAACGCCGGCGCTTTGCTACCTGATGCTGGGCAAAGCCAGACTCGAAGAAGGAGACCCGCCAGTCATCCGCAGCATCAAATCCGGTTATGTCAAACTTCTGCACAGGATAGAGACGCACTACAAAGTGATTCTAGGCGTCTCATTGCTGTTAATCAGCCTCGGCATCGGCATACTGCCATTATTCAAGAGCCAGTTCATTCCAGGCCTGCATGAAGGCCATTACATCATGCATATGACCGCTGTACCGGGCACATCAGAGCAGGAGTCATTACGTCTGGGTAAGAAAGTGTACGAGGTTCTGAAAGAGATCGACGGTGTGAAGTCGGTCGCCCAATGGGTGGGCCGTGCTCAGAATGGCGCTGACACCTTCGGCACCCATTACAGCGAATTCGAGATCGAGATCGGCATGCTGTCCGGGGATGAACAGCGGCACATCCTGGAAGAGATTCGCGAGGCCATCTCTGGAGAAAAAGTGGATACGGATGATGACGGCGTCGCAGAGGCCGGCTTCGTCGGCACCAATTTTGCCATCAATACCTTCCTGACCGAACGTATCGAAGAGACCATTTCAGGCTATGCCGCATCTGTCGTCGTAAACATCTACGGCCAGGACCTGGATGCTCTGGATCGAGACGCACAGGCGATAGCCGGCATCCTGGCCGGCACCGAGGGCGGCACCGATATCGTCGTGCAATCTCCTCCCGGCACACCGCAACTGGTTGTGCGGCTGCGTCCGGAGCGTCTTGCCGCCTGGGGCCTGCAACCGCTCGACGTACTGGATACCGTGCGCAGCGCTTATGAAAGCGTACCAGTCTCACAGGTATATCAAGGCAACCGCGTGATCGGCATCAGCGTCGTCATGGCGCCGGAAAGCAGAAACAGTGTTACAGAAGTCGGCAAGCTACCGATCATTACCAACGAAGGCAAGATACTCCGCCTCAGCGATATCGCCGACATCACTCAGGAAAATGGCAGATCGAAGATCCTGCACGCCGGTGCCAAACGCATTCAGACCGTGACCGCAAATGTCAGTGGACGTGATGTGGAACGATATGTGGCGGAAGTGAAAGAGCGTATCGCCAAAGAGGTGAGCATCACCCCGGGCAACTATCTGACCTTTACCGGCCAGGCCGAAGAACAGGCCCAGGCACGACAGGATCTGATGATCCACGCCATGCTGGCCATCATCGGCATCTTCCTCATGCTCTATATCGCTTTCGGCCGCCTGCGCAACCTGATGCTGACCTTCCTCAACCTGCCCTTCGCACTGATCGGCGGTATACTGGCCGTCATGTTCACTGGCGGCTGGATATCGCTCGGCTCACTGGTCGGTTTCGTGACGCTGTTCGGCATCACGCTGCGCAACTCCATCATGCTGGTGTCGCACTTCCAGCATCTGGTGGATTACGAGGGTTGTGTCTGGGGTCTGGAGACGGCTATCCGCGGTGCATCAGAACGCCTGCCATCGATTCTGATGACCGCGCTGGTGACCGCACTCGGCCTGCTGCCGCTGGCTGCAGGCAGTGGTCAACCAGGACGCGAAATCGAAGGCCCAATGGCGACCATCATTGTTGGCGGGCTGGTGACCTCAACGATCCTGAACCTGCTGATATTGCCGACCGTCATGCTGCACTTCGGCAGGTTTGAAAAGCAGGAAGACCAATCGATGGCTTAGGCTGGAAGCCGCTTAAGCA
>PHCD01000162.1 GCA_002842135.1 Betaproteobacteria bacterium HGW-Betaproteobacteria-8
GGCCTTGAGTTTTTCGGCAACATCGTGGAAGGCGTCGAACATGAGAATAGTGTGTGACAAGGCTGCGACGGCCTCATCTGCCAGCTCGCCATCCAGCAGACTGACCAGGGACTGCACGTTATAGCCGCCGAGCATGGTGCCGAGCAGTTGAATCGCCCGCGAACGGGAGATCAACACACAGCTCACCTTGGCATGAGCAACGTCCGTCAGGAAAGCAGCCTTGACGTAGGCGGCCTGATCCACCCCTGCCGGTACACGGTGCTCCAGCAACTCAAGCAGAAAATCATCCTCCCCTGCGGGCGGGTTCTTCAGCAAATCAACCAGTTCGGCGGTCTGCTCTGCATTAAGGGGTAATGGCGGGAGACCTTGCGCAGCGCGCTCGGCAACATGTTCTCGGTAGACGGTCAGCATGGCGTTCAATCAAAAAAATCCAAAATGAGATTATACCGTCCGAGCAGCACTCTAAGCCAGACAGGCGAAACGGCAATTTGGGCACAGCCTGAACAGTGGCCAGATCAGTTGGCCTGATTTATCGCTCAGATTTCAGGCTATCAAATTTCAGGCTATCAAATTTCAGGCGCTCAGGTTTCAGACGCTTGGTTCCGGGGTCGCTGCGATGTTCAGACCAACGAATTATGCGCGTATCAGAAAAAGGATTGAGCAAACGGTGTTCCGCAACTGGCACCGCGTTCCGTAGACTGCAACTTGTCCAGTATGCTTTTTTCATAGTCCTCGCCATGCTTGGACTGCAGGTAGGTACGCACTTCGGATGCGGTGACGATGCCGTTGCGATCCTTGTCCATCTCGCGCAGATTTTCTTCGACACTGGGCGCCCTGACCTCTTCCGCCAAGACGATAGTCGGACTGCACAACATCAAGATCAGAATCAGATAACGCTTCACGGGGCCTGCCTCATAGTTCATGTGTCATTTCGGACCTGAAGCCCGATTCGACAGTGTCAGATGATTATTATGCGCCTGTCCGCATAAAGATACACCCTGTTTCCGGCAGGGTTTTCATGGTCCTGGCGGATGACATGCAAGATAGTGTTTTTTGACTGTGTCGATGTAGGGTAAAATTACAGGTTCCCGATTTATCGCATTGAAAAGGTTGCATCATGGAGCTCTCTCCTCTCAACGCCCTCTCCCCACTTGATGGCCGCTACAAGTCCAAGCTCGACGACCTGCGCCCGTACTTCAGCGAATATGCGCTGATCAAGCATCGCGCCATGGTCGAAGTCGAGTGGCTGAAAGCGCTGGCCAGGGAAACGGCTTTACAGGAGATCGCCCCGTTCAGCCCGGCCACCATCGAGGAACTGGCCAAGGCGATAGACAGCTTCGCTGAAACCGAGGCAGCGCAGGTCAAGGCCATCGAAAGCCGCACCAATCACGACGTCAAGGCACTGGAATACTGGCTCAAGGAGCGCTTCGACGGCAATCCGGAAATCCGCGCCGTCAGTGAATTCATCCACTTCGCCTGCACTTCGGAAGACATCAACAATCTGTCGCACGGCCTGATGTTGAAACAGGGCCGCGACCAGGTCATGCTGCCCATGCTGGACAAGCTGATTGCCAGACTGACGGTACTGGCGAAAGAACTGGCTGAGCTGCCCATGCTGTCTCACACGCACGGCCAGCCAGCCTCACCGACCACGCTGGGCAAGGAACTGGCCAACGTCGTCTATCGTCTGCGTCGCCAGCGCGAGCAACTGGTCAATGTCGAGATCCTCGGCAAAATCAATGGCGCCGTCGGCAACTTCAATGCACACCTGTCTGCCTACCCGGAATTCGACTGGGAATCCTTCGCCAGAAAATTCGTCGAATCACTGGGCCTGACCTACAACCCCTACACCATCCAGATCGAACCGCATGACTACATGGCAGAGCTGTACGACGCAATGGCCCGCATCAACACGATACTGATCGATATCAACCGCGATATCTGGGGTTATATCTCCATGGGCTATTTCAAACAGAAAGTGAAAGAAGGCGAGATCGGTTCTTTCGAAAACTCCGAAGGCAACCTCGGCATGGCCAACGCAATGCTGCGCCACCTGGCCGAGAAGCTGCCAATCTCCCGCTGGCAGCGCGATCTGACCGATTCGACCGTATTGCGCAACATGGGCGTGGCCTTCGGTTACACCCTGCTCGGCTACGACTCCTGCCTCAAGGGTCTGGACAAGTTGGAAGCCAACCCCAAGCAGCTGGCGCACGACCTCAACCACAACTGGGAAGTACTGGCCGAACCGATCCAGACCGTCATGCGCCGCTACGGCATCGAGAATCCGTACGAACAGTTGAAGGAGCTGACGCGCGGCAAGGGCGGCATCACGCAGGCCTCGTTGCATAGCTTCATCAATGAACTTCAGATTCCGGATGCGGCCAAACAGGCGTTGCTGGAGATGACGCCTGCCAGCTACACGGGCAAGGCCGCAGAACTGGCGAAGTCAATATAGAAATGGATATGGAGTTTTGCCGAAAGAATGGC
>PHCD01000163.1 GCA_002842135.1 Betaproteobacteria bacterium HGW-Betaproteobacteria-8
CGGGTTGACGATCATTTCCAGTGTTTCATTGACGCCTTCGATGATCTTGCGGAAGTCGCCCTGGTGACGGCCGGCATCCGCACGTACCGTGACGCGACCGTCGCGCGCGGCTTCGGCGAGTAGCTGTGCGTCTTCGTTCAGGGCTTTCAGGTTGGCGCGCACCTGTTCGATGGCTTCATTCACAAATACCTTTTTACCCGGGAACTGCTCCAGTGGCGCGTCAAAATCGCCTTCGCCGAATGCCTTGACGACAGCCAGCGCCTTTTCAGTAAGCTCAATCTGGCCGGCCACGATGGTGTTGACGGCAGTAGCGAGTTCCCCGAAGCCACCCTTGAACATATGGGCATGCAGGTTCATGTCGATGTTGCCCTGCACATGTTCGTCAGTCACCCATTTGACCGAGTCCAGAATACCTTGCATCTTGCCCTTGAGGCGGTCGAGGTTCTTGTTGATTTCCGCCTTCTTGCCAGGATACTGCCGGATCTCCACGGCAAAATCCCCATCGCCGAGCGCGCGCATGACCTGGATCATTTCCTCCTTCTCATGCACATGGGCACCTACCATGGTGTTCACACCACGCACCACTTCCGCATATGCACCTTGGAATTTGCTGTCATCCAGGCGCACATCATCGTTCCCGGCATCATGCTCAATGGACATGTGATGCATGTCTTCAATAAGTGCCTTGATATTGCCACGCAGGCCCTCGATACCTTCATTGATGAAAGCGCGTTGGCCGGTGAATCTTTCCAGCGGCGCATCAAAATTGCCTTTTGAGAACTCACCGACACACTGGGTCACCTTGCGCATGACCTCGAGCTGGTTTTCGGCCATGTTGTTGACATTCTCCGCCATGACACGGAAGCTGCCATCGAACCGGTTGGCATCCATCTTCACACCAACGTTGCCAGCCTTGTTCTCACTGGCCATATGGCTCTGTTCTGCAATGACGGATTTGATCACCTGCTGCATGTTATGCATTGCAGCCATCAGGCTGGTCTTGTCACCAGACTCAAGTGCGATGGAGGTAGAAACATCGCCGCGTGCGATCTTGCTCGCGATATCGGCGGCCAGTGCCGGCTCGCCGCCAAGCTGACGCCTCAGCCGGCGTACCATCAAGGAACCGAACACCACCATCATCAACAAGAGCAGAACCGTCAAAACCAATGATGTGCGGTTGGCCTGGTCGGCCACAAACTGCGCATGCGCAGCCTTATCCTGTGCAATCTTGCCGTTGTAGGCGACTAATTCATTGATGGCGTTGTTCCCGTCCCGCGCCTCATTGGCAATATCAACATACAGATCGCGCGCCAGGTCAACGTCACCTGCGCGTGAAGCGGCAAGAATGGCATCCATCTTCGGGTAGTAGCGGCCTACCATCTCCTTCACATTGTTCAACAATGCCCGGTCGGTATCATCGGCAATCAGCTGCTCATATTTTTGGTAGTTTGCTTCCAGCTGCTGGCGAAACCGCTCTATATCGGCTTCGGTTTCCAGCTTCATGACCGGATCGGTATGCAGGATGTGCCGTGAGACCCAGATGCGCAGCGTGTTGAATGTCAGACTGATGTCATTCAGCACGGCGATGCTCGGCAAACTATTCACATTGGAGTAATTGGCCTCTTCATAGACCTTACCCACCTGGTAATAGCTGATGGCAGCCAATGCGGCAAACCCGATAGAAGCACTCAATATCAATGCATATACACGTTGCGCGACCGTCATTTCCCACTCCTTCTTATTAATCACTCTAATTACTCAGTGCAGTCTATATCGACATCCACCCGCTCAAATTCCGGATAAACCAGGCGAAATCCCCTTAATTGTTGATTTTCCCGATAGCTGCCAGATCTGTCGGCAACGGCACCAACATGCATGCCGGTTTCCTTGCAACTTTCAGCCTGTCTAGTCCTTAACGGCAGCTTGCACCCGGTTCTTGAGTCTTCTCCTCCGCTCAAAAAGAAAAAGCTGCAAATTGCAGCCTTTTCTTTCCGGCACCC
>PHCD01000047.1 GCA_002842135.1 Betaproteobacteria bacterium HGW-Betaproteobacteria-8
CGACGCCGCCGGTAACGAATACATATTTGGTCATGGAAGGGGCTTATGATTTTGCTGAATGAATTCTCAGCGACGGGAGTCTATTTTACTTTAAAGCCCATTCAGCGACAAATGAAAAACCTGCGCATGCAGCTTGACAAGCCATGCAGAAACTCCACGCTGCATCCGCTCAACACCCTATTGCTCCCGAACCCTGTATACAGAACCACGAAACGAAGGAGTAACGAGAAATGTCGGTTTAATGACTGCGCCTATTGATATAAATCAATACGAAATATACCCCCGACAATAAAATTTAACTGCGGTCAGTCTTAATCCATTTAAACGCCGCTTCCAATAATCAGGAGAATTTTCATGCTAATTGATTTGTTTGGGACATTTTCCGGCCTGCTCAGCCTTGGCATCATCGTATTCATCATTGCCATGGCAGCATACCTGACCTGGCTGTTCATGAATCTGAGCGCAAAGAAGCCAGACCAGAAGTAATATACCGCCAGAAATTATACTGAAAGCAAGGCCAGCTGCCCTTTCCCTACGAAACATCAGGAAAGCCAGGTGGCATTGTTTGCATGCCTGCTCACCGCGCGCTGTCACACTGGCGCAACAAACTGTCGCTATTTTCAATGCTTGACGCACAGACGACAGGAGCGGGAGGATGGTCTACGAAAAAACGGCTTCAGGCATTGATGAAATTGCTGGCAACCAGCGCCGGCTCAACCCCAGGCAGCGCCAGGTACTGATACTGATCGATGGCAAACGCGCGCTGAACGAGATAACCCAATCGCTGCCACGACTCACGGTGGCCGAGATCATTGAGGAACTCGCAGCCCAAGGCTTCATTCATGACCCAAGCCGGCCGACAACCATTCCCCATGTTATTGAACCAGTCCCCAGCGCACCCGAAATTTCTCCAGAACAACTGGCAGAAACCAAGAGCATCCTGATTTCCAGCACCACTGAACACCTCGGCCTCATGGGCCGCACCATGGTCGAGCAAATCAGCACAGCCTCGTCTTACGAACAATTGAAAGCTTGCATCTCACGCTGGCACATGGCCATCAGGGAGTCCAAGGGCGGCCGCATGATCGCTGACGAGTTGATGTCGAAAGTGCAGATGACACTCAGCAGCAATTAAACATCAACCTCCGACTTTCAATTTGCTTGAGTCACCCGAAGAAAGTTTAAAATGCCATGGATTCTTATGGCTAAAAATCCCAAAAAACACTCACTGGCATGTCCTTGCGGCAGCAACAAAGCCTACGACAATTGCTGTCAGCCATACCATAACGGCTTGCCTGCACCCACAGCAGAAGCGCTGATGCGATCACGCTACTCAGCGTATGTTTTACGGCTTGAGGAATACCTGCTGAGAACCTGGCACCCAGACACCAGACCAGACCCTCTCGGTCTGGAAAACGATACCCAGACAAAATGGCTGGGCTTGTCAGTTAAACGCCACGAGCTTGGAGGACCCGACTGCGCCATCGTCGAATTTATCGCCCGTTACAAAGTTGGCGGAAAAGCCGAAAAACTACATGAAACCAGCCGTTTCTTGAAAATCGATAATGAATGGTTTTATGTGGATGACGCTGGTTCCAGCAGCACCTGACTCAGCTGTCGCTAAACGCCTCGCACAACATGCTCAACAGCGCCCCAAGCATCGGAACAACCTCTTCCTTGTCGAAAGGCGCTTCTTCATCTGTACCGGCAATCAGGAAGGCGATGGTTGCCTTGTCCAGATCCTGCCGGTAATCAACCCAATGTTCCTGCTTGGCATCCGCAATCAGCTGGAACTTGTGACCACCTGATTCGATAATTTCAGCCAGTTCTTCATCTGCCAGGCCGGCAAACAGGGTTTTGGCGACGATCACCGCCGCAGATTCCGTGTCCGGCACCACCCCCTCCTCACCCAAAGGCAACATGAGGAAAGCGTAAACCAGCATGGCATAGGTGTGATAGACACTCAGCATGTCGAAGTTTTCAACCCGCTCGTCGGCGGGTGAGCGTTCTGCCTGCTGGATGGCCTTGAACGCAATATAACAGGCCAGGTAATTCGCCGCTTCCAGCGGATCGTAATCCTGCAGGTTGGTGCTGGGGATAGGGCTTGGATTCTCATCCGTAGCACGGCCTTCATTCAGGCAAAGTGCATAAAGCAAGCTGAGGCGTTCTGAGTATTTCATAACATTTCCTGGATATTTCAAGTTGGGATAGCTTCCAGCTGCTCCTGCAACTCCAGCCAGCGTTCTTCGGCCTGCGCAATCGACTGCGCCAGTTCGGCCTGCCGCTTGAGCAAATCCTGCAGCCCGGACTTGTCAGCGGAGGTATATAGTAAAGGGTCGGCCAGACATTCATCCAGCTGTGTTTTCTCTTTTTGCCAGGCAGCCATACTGGATTCCAGCTCTTCCGACTCCTTGATCAAAGGCCTGCGCTCGGCCAACCTGGCTTGACGCTCGGCCTTGTTCTGCGCCCGGTCATTCTTGTTGGCCGGTTTTTCATCGGTAATTTTCCCGGCCTGCCTTGCAGCAAGTTTTTGCTGAGCTTCGTGCTGGGCAAGCCAATCCTTGTAGTCGTCGATATCCCCATCAAAAACTTCGGCTTTACCATCGGCCACCAATATAAAACGATCACAGGTTGATCGCAGTAAAGCCCGGTCATGCGACACCAGTACCATGCCGCCGTCATAATCCTGCAGCGCCACAGTCAAGGCGTGCCGCATTTCCAGGTCCAGGTGGTTGGTCGGCTCATCCAGCAGCAGCAGATTAGGCTGCTTCCAGATCAGCAAGGCCAACGCCAGGCGTGACTTCTCGCCACCGGAGAATGCGCCGCAGGGCGCAGTCGCCATGTCGCCGCGAAAATCGAAACCGCCGATATAGTTGCGATGCTCCTGTTCCCGCGTTTGCGGATCCAATCGCAACATATGTTGCAAAGGAGACTCATCCGGCCGCAATTGTTCCAGTTGATGCTGGGCAAAATAGCCAATGGACAACTCCTTGCCCTCAATGCGCTTGCCCCGCATGGGGCTTAACTCTGCCGCCAGCAGTTTAATCAGGGTGGATTTACCCGCGCCGTTCCTGCCCAGCAACCCGATGCGCTCACCCGGACGGATGGTCATCTTGATGCCGCTCAGCACCGCCTGCTGCTTATACCCGACATCGACATCATCCAGCACCAGCAGGGGGTCTGGCGCCGCCAGCAATTTCCTGAAACTGAAGCCGAAAGGTGAATCAACATGCGCTGCAGAGATCAGCTCCATGCGCTCCAGCGCCTTGATACGACTCTGTGCCTGCCGAGCCTTGGTCGCCTTGGCGCGGAAACGGTCAATATAACTGTGCAAATGCGCCATCTCACGCTGCTGGCGTTCGTACATCGACTGTTGCTGCGCCAGTTTTTCCGCACGCTGCCGCTCAAAATCGGAATAACCGCCGCGATAGAGCGTCAGTCGCTGCTGCTCAATATGAGCGATATGATTGACTACCGCATCGAGAAAATCCCGGTCGTGCGAAATCAGCAACAGGGTGCCGCGATAATCTTTCAGCCAGCTTTCCAGCCAGATAACCGCATCCAGGTCGAGGTGATTGGTCGGCTCATCCAGCAGCAACAGGTCTGAACGGCACATCAAGGCACGTGCCAGATTCAGGCGCACCCGCCAGCCGCCGGAAAAATCCGCTACCGGCCGTGCAGTATCCGCTTCGCTGAATCCCAGGCCATGCAGCAATGCAGAAGCTCTTGCTCGCGCCGAATAACCACCGATATCGCCGAAACGCGCATGCAACTCCCCCAGATGTTCTCCATCATGGTTTTTCTCTGCCGCCTGCAAGGCACGCTCGATATGGCGCAGCTCCTCATCGCCATCCAGCACAAAATCTATGGCTGCATCCGGCAATGCCGGTGTCTCCTGGGCAACGTGAGCAATCACCCAATTGGGTGGCATTTCCAGCACGCCGGATTCGTGGTGCAACTCGCCACGCAACATGGCGAACACACTGGACTTGCCGGCGCCGTTTGCACCGGTCAAGCCGACCTTGTGGCCCGGATGGAGCTGAAATGAAGCGTCCTGAATCAGTACTTTGACGCCGCGCGTAAGAGTGAGGTTTTTAAGCTGAAGCAATATAGGCTGACTAAATAAAAGCCGGAGTCTTGTCGGCGATTGATCAATAAAACGCGTTATTTTAAAACAAAGCTTCTCGTCTGCCAGAAACTTTCACATTTATATGGCCGGACAGCCAATACTGCACCGAATATTGCAGTAAAATACAAATATATTGAACGGGTTAGCACAAGAAATTAACAAGTAATGGTCAAAAAATCACTGATATGGACATATAGAGCCGCACTCACTGCGATGTGGCTGATGATTATTGCGCTAACCCTGTCCATTCTCGCACTGCGCTATTTCATACTTCCCAACATCGAAAATTACCGGCAAGACATTGCCCAGAGCATCAGTCAGGCTGCCGGTCGCAAAGTCACCATCGGGCATATTGATGCCGGCTGGGAAGGCATGAATCCGCATTTCAGCTTGCGCCAGGTCGCCATTTACGATGACGAGGATCACATAGCGCTGACGCTGCACGAAATTGAAACCAGGCTGTCCTGGCTGAGTTTTACATCGCTGGAACCCAAACTCGCATCGATGCTGATCCAGGGGCCGGTGCTTTCGATCAAGCGTGAAGTTGATGGTACGCTGGTGGTTGCAGGTATCCGGCTGGGTGGCGAATCCGAACCCACCCTGGCCAACTGGGTATTGCGGCAGTCACGCATAGACATCATTGATGCCACCATTCTCTGGGAAGATGAAATGCGCAAGGCGCCAGCACTGATGCTGAACGACCTGCAACTGAGCATCGAAAGCCCGGTCTGGGAACGTCTGCTCAGTCGTCATCGGTTTGCCCTTAAAGCCACTCCTTCAGCCGGTTCGTCCCACCCGATCGATTTGCGCGGCAACCTGTATGGTTCAGATGTCGGCAACCTGCAGGATTGGAGCGGTACGATCTATGGCCGCATGGATGGCACCGATATTGCCGCTTGGCGGCAATGGGTGGATTATCCATTTGAACTCAACAAGGGCTATGGCGCTGCACGTTTCTGGCTGGAATTCTCCGATGGCGCTGCCCAACAGCTGACTTCGGATGTGATTTTGCAAAAAGTGCAAGCCAGGCTGGCAAAAGGCCGCTCCGTAGCGAAACTCAACTCGCTAGCTGGCCGCTTGACCTGGTCAAAGCAGACGGATGGCCAGTCTTTCAACCTTGAGCACGTCAAGCTATCGACGGCCGATGGCCTGATGCTGGAAAACGGTTCATTCGGGGTGCGTGAGCGCCTCCAGGATGGCAAAGAGAGCATTGAGGGTTCAGTGAACCTGGATGAAATCAATCTGGCCTCCATCAACACTTTCACTGCCTACCTGCCTTTGCCGCAAAAAATGGTGCAGCAACTCTCCGAGGTGGATCCGGTCGGCATCATCAGCAATCTGGATATGCACTGGAAAGGCGACAGCAACAAATTCAGCGAATACGACATCCACATGCAGTTCGGCGATCTAGGGATCCAGGCCTACGAAAAATTCCCCGGCTTCAGTAACCTGAGCGGCAGCCTCACGGCCGATGAAAAACAGGGCACCATCACCATCAACTCGCAGCAGGCCGCCGTCGACATCAAGGGCGTGATGCGCTGGCCCATCCCTGCCGATAAGCTGAACGGCATCGTCAAATGGTCAAATCATGACAAAGGCACTGACATTCGCGTCAATAACCTCACCATCAGCAGCCCGCATCTGGCAGGTGTGGTCAATGCCACCTACAAGCATGGCACTGCAACACCATCAAGCATAGAACTGAATGGCCGTTTTGAGCGCGGCGATGCGAAATACGCCCTGTTCTACTACCCTGTCATGCTGGGCAAGCACACGCTGGACTGGCTCGACAGTTCCATCATCTCGGGCCAGGTTTCCGACATTCATGTCATTGTGCGCGGCAGGACCGATCAATTCCCCTATGTCGACCCCAAACAGGGCCTGTTCAAAGTCACGGCAGAATTGCAGGATGGTGTCCTGGATTACGGCAAAAACTGGCCGCAGATCGAAAAATTAAACGTAAACATGCTGTTCCAGGGCTCAAGAATGGAACTGACTGCGGATGGCGGCAACATACTCGGCAACCAGTTCAAAACCGTCAAGGCCGTCATTCCGGTGCTGGATGCCGATGAACCCATACTGGAAATCGTGGGCGAAACGCAGGGTTCGGTGACTGACGCGATCCGTTTTGTTAATGGCAGCCCGGTGCTGCAACTGACCGATGGCCTAACCAACGATTTGCGCACCAGCGGTAATGGCAAGCTCAATCTTGAATTGAAGATTCCATTGCAGAATGTCGACGCAACCAAAATTAAAGGCGGTTATCAAATCACCAACGCCAGCATGGCCGGCGCATCGATTCCTGAGCTGAGCAATATCAATGGCAAGCTTGATTTCACAGAATCAGGCATGAGCGCCAAGAACATCAGCGCCCGCATTTACGGCGGACTGGCCAGAGTGGACATCAGCACTGGTGAAAACCGCCTGGTTAAAGTCACCGCACGCGGCAATATTCCTGATACTGGCATCAGAAGCGCACTGGGAAATGAGTTGGGCAACCTGGTTAGCGGCAACGCCGACTGGTTTGGTGACATCAGCATCCAGTCGCAAAAAGTTGATGTCTCCATACGTTCCAATCTGGCAGGCCTGGCGCTGGATCTGCCTCAGCCGATCGGTAAGAGCGCCGAAGAAAAAATGCCCTTGCGTATAGAAAAACGCCAGCAATCCGCCAATCAGGACATGATCAATTTCAGCATGGCCAATCAGATTTCCGCAAAAATATTGCGTAGCGGAATCAACGGCGCGTATGAGATCGATCGCGGCCAGGTCGGCATCAATGTCTTGGCGGAAATACCATCGCAGCCCGGACTCGAGGTGCGCGGCAGCTTCGAGCAGCTCAATCTCGACCAGTGGCTTGCCGTACTGGATAAAACCAAGACAGCCGACAGCGGCAGTTCACCTCGGGCAATGCCGATACAGCGCATCAACATGTCGGTCGGTGCAATGGATGTTTTCGAACGACGCATCAACGATCTGAAACTTGACGGCACCAAGGTAGAAAATGGCTGGCAGATGCAGATTCAAAGCAAGGAGATGAATGGCAATGTGCGCTGGGTTGGCGATGACAATGGCAGGATCCTCGCCCGTTTGAAGAACCTGACGATCCCCGGAAAATCGCCGCAAGCTGCAGGCAAAGCCAATGTGGCAGCACAGGACTCAAAAAAATCGGAATATCCCGATCTGGACATCGTCGCCGACACCTTCGTCTTTAGCCAGAAGGAATTGGGCAAACTGGAATTGAAGGCCAGCGAGGTGAAGGATGACTGGCATATCGATCAACTGAGAATAAGCAACGCAGATAGCGTATTGACTGCAGATGGCGAATGGCACAACTGGCGCCAAAGCCCCAATACCCAAATGAACGTAAACTGGGAAATCGGTCAGCTAGGCAACACCCTGACTCGATTAGGCTACCCCAACATCATCAAGGATGGCACAAGCAAACTCAACGGCAAGTTGAGATGGCCAGGCAGTCCACATGAATTCAATGTCGAACAGCTTTCCGGCAGTTTTACACTGGAAGCAGGCAATGGACAGATACTCCAGGTCAAACCCGGCGTCGGTCGATTGTTCAGTGTGCTGACGCTGCAGAACCTGCCAAGGCGACTGACATTCGACTTCAGGGATGTCCTCAGCAGCGGATTTACCTTTGACAAAATCTCTTCAACTGCCAATATTAGCCAAGGCGTGTTGCGTAGCGACAACTTCCGGCTCGAAGGCCCTGTGGCAAAAGTCGAAATCAAGGGTGAAACCGATTTGAAGAAAGAAACGCAACATCTTTACGTCAAGGTGACACCTTATGTCAGCGACAGTGTCTCACTAGCTGCACTGGCGGGCGGGCCTGCCGTGGCTGCTGCCGCCTTTGTCGCGCAAAAGCTGTTGAGGGATCCCTTAAACGAGATCGCGGCTGAAGAATACGAAATTATTGGCACTTGGGATAACCCGGTAGAGATCAAGTCTGAAAAGATTCGCACTACACCAACGCAGGCTATTCCCGGCCAATAGTGCAATGCGGATAATACTTAACGTAACTGGACATGGATTAAGCAAGAAAGAAAAAAATGGCAATTAAATCCCGAGGCAAACTGTCTAAAACATCAAAGACCAAAACGATGCCTGGCATGACAAAAATTGCGGGCATCCAGATGGCATCGGGACCGAATGTCTCGGCCAACCTGAGCGAGGCGGAGCGGCTGATTGAAATTGCAGTGAATCAAGGCGCAAAACTCATCGCCCTGCCCGAATATTTCGCCATCATGGGCCTGAGAGATACCGACAAGGTTGCTGTTCGGGAAAAGGAAGGGAACGGCCCCATCCAGCGCTTTCTCGCGAAAACTGCCAGGAAGCACCAGATATGGATTATTGCCGGCTCCATACCGCTGGAATCCAGCGTCAAGAACAAGGTACGCAACAGCTGCCTGGTCTACGACGACAAAGGCAAACAGGTGGCGCGGTACGACAAGATTCACCTGTTTGGCCTGGATCTTGGCAATGAGCACTATCATGAAGAGACAACCATTGAACCGGGTGGCGAAGTGGTCACACTGGATACCCCTTTCGGCAAGATCGGGCTTTCCATCTGTTACGACCTGCGCTTCCCCGAACTTTATCGGGCAATGGGGGAGGTCGATATCATCGTCGTACCGGCCGCCTTTACCGAAACCACCGGTAAGGCACACTGGGAAACCCTGATTCGCGCACGTGCCATCGAAAACCTGGCTTATGTGCTGGCGCCGGCTCAGGGCGGTTATCACACCTCCGGCCGCGAAACCCACGGCGACAGCATGATCGTCGACCCCTGGGGCGTGGTGCTGGATCGCCTGCCTCGCGGTTCCGGCGTGGTGGTTGCCTCAATCAATCCTGGGTATCTCGCCAGCTTGCGCAAGAGCCTGCCGGCACTGAAGCACCGCAGTCTGCCATGAGGCCGGCCTGCATCATGAGCCGCGAATCATGATTTTTCGCATTATCTATTGAAATTTTAATTTCTATAGTTTTTGTATATTAAATAAACTGAAGATTACTAATGAAGCCTGACACCATACCGACCAGTTCCAGCCCAGAAACCGGCTCTCATTTCGCCACTGCAAGCGAAACGCTGCTGAAACCGGCCGGACTCGATATCCCGGCACTGCAAAACGTACTCGGCAGCATCATGTCGCACAAGGTGGACTATGCCGACCTCTATTTCCAGTACAGCCGCTCGGAAAGCTGGGGGCTGGAGGAAGGCCAGGTCAAATCCGGTAATTTCCATATCGACCAGGGCGTAGGTGTGCGCGCTGTCAGCGGTGAAAAGACCGCCTTTGCCTACTCTGACGACATCCATTTGCCGGCCTTGCAACAAGCGGCACAGGCGACCCGTGCGATTGCGGCACTAGGCAGCGAGCAGTCCGGCAAAGCTGTTCAGCGCATCAGCGCACCGCAACTTTACATTCCGCAGGACCCGATTGCCTCACTCAGCGCCGAGGCCAAAGTCAGGTTGCTGGAAAAGCTGGAAACATTGGCCCGCAAGGTTGATCCTCGCATCAGCCAGGTCATGGCTTCTATCGCCGGCGAATATGAAGTCGTCATGGTTGCGCGCCACGATGGCGTCATGGCGGCTGACATCCGCCCTCTGGTACGCCTGTCGATCCAGGTCATCGCCGAACAGGACGGCAGGCGCGAGCAGGGTTCTGCGGGCGGTGGCGGTCGTTTCGATTACAGCTATTTCACAGATGATGTGCTGGAAGATTACGCCAGAAAAGCCGTGCATCAGGCATTGGTCAATCTGGACGCCCGCCCTGCCCCGGCCGGCAATATGACCGTCGTCCTCGGTTCCGGCTGGCCTGGCATTCTTTTGCATGAAGCCATCGGCCATGGCCTCGAAGGCGATTTCAACCGCAAGGGCAGTTCCGCGTTCAGCAACGCTATCGGCCAACAGGTTGCCGCCAGAGGCGTCACCGTACTGGATGACGGCACCATCGCCAACCGCCGCGGCTCATTGACCGTGGATGACGAAGGCAACCCGACCCAGCGCACCGTGCTGATCGAAGACGGCATCCTGCGCGGCTACATCCAGGATAGCCTCAACGCACGCCTGATGGGCATGCCGCTGACCGGCAATGCACGGCGAGAATCCTATGCGCACATCCCCATGCCGCGCATGACCAATACCTATATGCTGAACGGCACCATGGCGCCGGAAGAAATCATCAAATCCGTGAAAAAAGGCCTCTATGCCGCCAACTTCGGCGGCGGCCAGGTCGATATCACCAGTGGCAAGTTTGTTTTCTCCGCCGCCGAAGCCTGGATGATCGAGGACGGCAAGCTGACCTATCCGGTCAAGGGCGCCACATTGATCGGCAACGGACCGGATGTGCTGAAGCGCGTCACCATGATAGGCAATGACATGGCGCTGGACTCCGGTGTCGGCACCTGCGGCAAGGAAGGACAAAGCGTACCGGTCGGGGTAGGTCAACCAACTTTACGTATCGACGGTCTCACTGTAGGTGGAACAGTTTAAGGAATTGGAGTTATCATCGCTCCTGAGTGTTATCGCTTTCATTTCCAGCAGCATTGAAGTCCTGTTAACGAAAGGAACTTAAATGGCTACACCAAAAGCAACATCAGCAAAAACCACCGCCAGCAAAACTACTGCCGCCGCGAAGAAGCCTGCAAAACCCAAAGCAGCTGCTACAAAGAAACCTGCGGCTGCAAAAAAACCGGCTGCTGCCAGAAAAGCCGCTCCCAAAACCAGCAAGGTCGGCCCAGAAGAGCATTATCGCATGGTGGAAGTAGCCGCCTACTTCATGGCGGAACGTAACGGTTTCGCAGGCAGCCCGGTCGATTACTGGACCGCTGCAGAGATTCAGATCACCAAGCTGCTCACCAAGTAAAACTTTCTGCTGAGTAAGATACTCAGTAGAACAGCGGCCACCTAGCTCAGAATCCAGCCTGTCGGCAGGCCGGCTGGATTGGGTTTACAGCTATTTTCAATAGCCCTCGCCCAGAGGCACCGGCTATAATTCCGTATTCACTCATTTTTCGTCAGTTGTCCCCCATGCAGTTTTCCATTTCCGTACCGGCTGTCGGTCAGGCCGAACGTGTTCAAAAAGTAGTCGTCGGCGCGGACAGTCTCGCGCTTGCCAGGCTGGCGCTCGAACTCAAGAAGAAATCAGCAAAAACGCCGCTGGCCATCATCACATCGAACGCTTTCGAAGCGCAGCGCCTGCTGGAAGAACTGCCCTGGTTTGAGCCGGAACTGAAAGTGCATCTGCTACCGGACTGGGAAACCCTGCCCTACGATCATTTCTCGCCACACCCGGACTTGATATCCGAACGGCTGGCGACGCTATACCAGATCAGCCAGAACAGCTGCGATATCATCATCGTGCCAGCCGGCACGGCACTGCTACGATTGCCATCACAGTCCTATCTGGCCGCGCACACCTTCATGCTGAAAAAAGGCCAGAGACTGGATCTGGAAGCCCTACGCCAGCAATGCGCTGAAGCCGGCTACCATCACGTCAGCCAGGTCATGAGTCCGGGCGAATTCAGCGTTCGCGGCGGTCTGGTCGACCTGTTCCCGATGGGCAGCACGCTGCCTTACCGGCTGGACCTGTTCGACGACGAGATCGAGACCATCCGCACCTTTGACGTCGACAGCCAGCGCAGCCTCTATCCGGTGCCCGAGATCCGCCTGCTGCCGGCACGCGAGTTTCCGCTGGATGAGGCCGGTATCGCCCGTTTCCGCCAGAACTTCCGCGAGACCTTTGAGGGCGACCCGTCACGCAGCCGTATCTACAAGGACATCAGCAAAGGCATCGCCAGCGGCGGCATCGAATGGTACCTGCCGCTGTTCTTCGACGAGACTGCCACGCTGATCGATTACCTGACCGAGCACACCGTACTCTGCCTGCATGGCGATCTTGACGCCGCCGCACAGAATTTCTGGCTGGAAGCACAATCTCGCTACCGTCTGCTGGCACACGACCCTGAACGGCCCATCCTGCACCCCGAGCGGCTGCTGATCAAGACCGAGGATTTCTTCGCTGCCACGCACCGCTATGCCAGGATCATCATGCAGCCGGAGAAGAAGACCGGTCTGCCGGAACTCGATATCGAGCGCCGCGCTGACAATCCGCTGCACAAGCTGCAGGCCTTCCTGAAAAAGACCAGAAAACGCATCCTCATCGGTGCTGAAAGCCTGGGCCGGCGCGAGACTATCGCCCAACTGTTTGCCGAACATGAACTGAAACCTGCGCTCTGCGATTCCTGGCAGTCTTTCCTGGCCGGCGATGAGAACCTGATGCTGGGTATCACCACCCTGCATAGCGGCTTCCCCACTGCCGATTTCATCATCATCACCGAAGCCGAACTGTATGCCGCCACCGTGCGCCAGCAGCGCCGCCGCGAGAAAGAGAAAGCCCGCAGCACGGAGGGCATGCTGAAGGACCTCTCCGAACTGCGCGAAAACGATCCGGTGGTGCACGAACAACATGGCGTCGGCCGCTATCGCGGGTTGATCAACCTGGATTTCGGTGAGGGCGAGACCGAATTCCTGCTGCTGGAATATGCCGGCGACGACAAGCTGTACGTCCCTGTCTCGCAACTGTTCCTGATTTCACGTTACTCCGGCGGACCGCCGGAATCCGCACCACTGCACCGTTTGGGCAGCGGCCATTGGGAAAAGGCCAAGAAGAAAGCCCTCAAACAGATTCGCGATACCGCGGCCGAACTGCTCAACCTCTATGCCCAGCGCGCCGCGCGCAAGGGCCATGCCTTCAAGCTGTCGCTGCACGATTATGAAGCCTTCGCCGACGCCTTTCCGTTCGAGGAAACGCCGGATCAGCTGTCTGCCATCGAAGCGGTCATCGACGACATGCAATCCGGCCGGCCGATGGATCGTCTGGTCTGCGGCGACGTCGGCTTCGGCAAGACCGAGGTCGCATTGCGCGCCGCTTTCGTCGCCGTCATGGGCGGACGTCAGGTCGCCGTGCTGGTGCCGACCACCCTGCTGGCCGAACAGCATTACAACAACTTCACCGACCGCTTCGCCGAGTGGCCGGTCAGGATCGCCGAGATCTCGCGCTTCCGCACTGCCAAGGAACAAAAGGAAGCACTGGATGGCTTGGCAGACGGCAAGATCGACATCATCATCGGCACCCACCGGCTGATTCAGAAGGACGTCAAATTCAAGAACCTGGGCCTCGCCATTTTGGACGAGGAACACCGCTTTGGCGTGCGCCAGAAGGAACAGATGAAGGCGCTGCGGGCCGAGGTCGATGTACTGACACTGACCGCCACGCCGATTCCGCGCACGCTGTCGATGGCGATGGAAGGCTTGCGCGAGTTCTCCGTCATCAGCACGCCGCCACAGAAACGCCTGGCCATCAAGACCTTCCACACCGATTACTCCGAAGGCATCATCCGTGAAGCCGCCATGCGCGAATTCAAGCGTGGCGGGCAGGTGTATTTCCTGCACAACGAGGTGGATACCATCCACAGCATGCGCGAAAAACTCGAGAAGATACTGCCGGAAGCGCGCATCGGCATCGCTCACGGCCAGCTGCGCGAACGCGAGTTGGAGCACGTCATGCGTGATTTCTACCACCAGCGTTTCAAC
>PHCD01000164.1 GCA_002842135.1 Betaproteobacteria bacterium HGW-Betaproteobacteria-8
ACCTTCTGGATGCGCATGGATTCTTCCGGTGTCAGGAAGCAGCTGTCGCCATTGATCGGCGAGCGGAACTTGACGCCTTCTTCCGAGATCTTGCGCAGGTCGCCCAGACTCCAGACCTGAAAGCCGCCGGAGTCGGTCAGTATCGGGCCGTCCCAGCTCATGAACTGGTGCAGGCCGCCGTGTGCTGCGATGACCTCCAACCCGGGCCTCAGCCACAGGTGGAAAGTATTGCCCAGAATGATATGTGCGCCGATGTCGCGGATTTCATTGGGCGACAGCGATTTGACCGAGCCATAGGTGCCGACCGGCATGAAGGCCGGCGTCTGTACTTCGCCATGGACTAGTTTGAGTGTGCCGCGTCTGGCGGCACCATCCTGATTAATGAGAGAAAATTGCATAAGACGTACTAACTATTGGAAGCCGCGATACTATCACAGACCATAAAGCAGTCGTTGCAACTCTGTACATATGGCAGCCTGCAATGATCGCAAGCTGCCATGTGAGTGCACTGATTCAGTGCTGGCTAGGCCGCTTCCCTGGCTAGACTCAGCACATTGACTTTCTGCCACAGGTCCTCAGCCGAGAGTATGGTCAGCATGTCGTTCTGATCGTTGTCCGATGATATGCGGGTAACGCCGACTGCAGGACTATTGCTTTTGCAGAAGAAGATATCGGAAATGGATTTGATCTTCTCCGGCTCGATCGCCGGTATCTCACCGAGCGCACTAACCAGAATACCGAATTGCGGAGAATTGGCTGTCGATTGAATGATGATGACCTGCCTGCTCTCCGGTAGGGAGTCGGCCCCGGTTTTAAGCATTTCGGCCATATTCATGACAGGGATGACATTGCCCTGGTATTGCAGGACGCCTTGCAGGACAGGCGGCGTATCGGGAATCGCCCTGATATTTAAGGGTTCCGTTGCCTGTACTACCTGCGTGGCAGGTATGCCAAACCAGTTTTGACCGACATAGAAAGTGGCATATTCTCTGGCCTCCTTGCTGGCATTGCCAGTTGAACCTGGCCGGAACTGGTTGTGCTGGAAGGACTGGTCGGCGTGAATCAATGCATCAATTTCCACGGCATTGCCTAGCGGGATGAAAATCAGTGCCGTGATCTGGTTTTTGTATGCGTCATTCCTGCCCTTGTACTCGCGATAACCAGCGGAAGAGCATGCGCCGACCGCATAGTAGCGGCCATCATGGATCGCAATATCGAAGGCATCCTCACCGGCAGCCATTTTGCAGAGATTGGGGTGTACCGTGAATTCGCTGCCCACCTCAAATTCCTTGAGCGTGGATGAGATGATTTTCATGTCGTCATCTACATAAAGCGTGAAACTTCCCTTGATCGGGTGGCCGTCGGCATCTCTCGGCAGAGAGTCTTGCAACATGGCGGCAAATTGCGGCTGGCTGTCGAATACGATGCCGATCCCTCCGACTATTCCCATGTCGTCTTCATCGCGAATTGCAGCCGCATATATATAAGTCGGCTTGTCCTTGTAGAGTGGAGAGGGTTCGAATTTTGATACCACGTATTCCTGGGTGGTACGGGTGCCTCTCAATCGGCTTATCCATTCACTTTCGATTATCGTGTCGACGCAATCACTGTAATCAGGGTTGGAGACAGCAAGGATTTTGCCTTGACGGTCAAAAACGACCAGATTGTCATATACGGTATAGAGGCCGTTGATATAACCAAGGACTTTTTCCAGGGAATGAATGTCAGCCGCGGTTCTTTGCGGTTTTGACAGGATTTTCCTGAAAGATGAGGTCAGTGCCCACCAGCGGCAGTCGTTAGCGCGCTCGTAGAGATTCCGGTCCATGATGTCCACCGCCAGGAAGGCGAAAAATCTGGAACTCTCAAGCATGATGGAAACCACGGTCTGGTAGAGGTCGGAAACGGTTTTTTCGATCACATTCTGGGTTTTGAAGCCGGTATTGCTGATTTCCCACAGCAGAACCTTGGAAAAGCTGTTTTGCTG
>PHCD01000048.1 GCA_002842135.1 Betaproteobacteria bacterium HGW-Betaproteobacteria-8
CCTGATCCTGTTTTCGCTGACCTTCCCCAGCAGTTCCAAGATCAATCTGGGCAAATGGCAGATGGTGAGCAAAGTCATCCTGCAATGGGTCGTCATCTGTACCTTGCTGCTGACCCTGGGGATCGCGTCGGGCTATATCGAACATTTTGCCATCGAGGCCATCCTGCTGTGGATCTGGCTCACGCCGGCATGTCTGCTCGCCGCCGATTTCGCACTGCGCTTCATCGCCCCGCAGCTGATCAAGCTGCAGGGCCCGGTCAAGCAGACCATCATCGTCGGCCAGAACGAACAGGGCCTGGCGCTGGCTGAGCGACTGGCAGATAACCATTACATCGCGGCAGACCTGCTCGGGTTTTTCGATGATGCCGAAGTTGCCGGCAAGGACAGCAAATTCCCGCTGCTGGGCAGGCTGCAGGACATCCCGGAGTTCGTCAAAACGCACAAGGTCAATGTCATTTATCTCTGCCTGCCGGCCAGCAATCAGGAACAGATCATGCAGTTATTGGATGAACTGAAAGACACCACGGCGTCCATCTATTTTGTACCGGATATCTTCCATGCCGACCTGATCCAGGCACGAGCAGGCCAGATCGAGGACATTCCGGTGGTGGCCGTTTGTGAAACTCCATTCACCGGCTTCAATGGCCTGATCAAGCGCCTGGCGGACATCCTGTTCTCGCTGGCCATCCTGCTGCTGATCTCGCCGCTGCTGGTCGCCATCGCCATCGGCGTCAAGCTCAGTTCGCCCGGTCCGGTCATCTTCAAACAGCGCCGGTACGGTTTGTACGGTGAGGAGATCCTTGTCTACAAGTTCCGCTCCATGAGCGTCTGCGAGGATGGCGCCAAAGTCACCCAGGCGACCAAGGGCGACCAACGCATCACGCCGTTCGGCGCTTTTCTGCGCAAGACCTCACTGGATGAGCTGCCGCAATTCATCAACGTGCTGCAGGGACGCATGAGCATCGTCGGGCCGCGCCCGCATGCCGTGGCGCACAACGAGATGTACCGCAAATTGATCAAGGGCTACATGGTGCGCCACAAGGTCAAGCCCGGCATCACCGGCTGGGCGCAGGTCAATGGCCTGCGCGGCGAGACGGAAACGCTGGACAAGATGAAGGCGCGTATCGATTACGATATCGACTACCTGCGCAACTGGAGTCCGAAACTTGATGTCTACATTATTTTCAAGACTGTACTGGTTGTACTGAAAGGACAGAATGGTGCTTATTAAATCAAAGCTTCCTAAATCAAAGCTTCCCAAATCAAAGCTTGCTAAATCAACGACCATACGAACCATCACTTCGATCGCCTTTGTGCTGACCCTCGCCGCCATTTTCATCGGCGGCACCATGCCCGGCGCCGGCGAACTGTTTGCCGCTCCCTGGGACAAGGTGGCACACTTCATCGTCTTTGGTGCCATCACCCTGCTGGCCGGACTCTCCTTCCCGGCGCTACCGCTGCCGCTGATATTCATCCTCGCCATCTCGCTGGGCGCCGCAGACGAGGTCCACCAGACATTCCTGGCAGGCCGCCAGGCCGGCTTCGATGACCTGCTGGCCGACATTCTGGGCGCACTGTTCGCACTGCCCTTGGTTACGAGCCTGCGCAAATTCAGCATCAATCCGGATCATCAACTGCAAAGACAGCACTAGAGCCAAACTCTGGCTGACCAAAAAAACCAGCCAGAAAGAAGCCGCAAAGAAAAAGGCCCATTGCGGGCCTTTTTCTTTGCGGATGCACTACACCCATTCAAGCAAACTGCTTACATACTAATACGACGACGTACGATCAATGCCATCAAGCCAAGGCTGGCCAATATCATGCCACCCGCACTGGAATCAGCCAACGATGGCTTGCGCTCACTGGCAAACAACTGGTGCGGCCCGGCAAACAGTTCGACATCCATGGCTTTCGCCTGCACGGAACGGCTACGGAAATGCTCCATTGCAAACCCCTCAATGAAGGCAGCCGCTGTTTGCACGTGACGGTCAATCGGGTTGTTGATCTCGGTCACATTCAAAGTAGCGGAATGTGTCGTTACCGGAACAACCGCGTTGACCTGAGTAGCCATCGCGGAACACAGGGCAAACGCTGTGGCAATCGCCAGAATTTTTTTGCGAGTCATATTGATTCGCTCCTTTCAAGTTTAAAAACCCAACAACTTAAAATGGTTGCGAAATCATTAGACCCCAGGCCCACGGCTGCTCCAATAGTCCGTATGGACTAAGAAAGCAGCGTGCGCCCGTCATCGGGCAAAACCACATCCGGTTTGGGTGAATCCGCCCTGCAGCGTTATAATCGCGCTATTAAATCAACGCCATCAAATCAATCAATTAAAGAATTCCAATGTAAATACTTCAGCCTCGCCTGCGGTTGCCCTTGATAGCCCGGGCAAAACCAACTTCCAAGCTCCGAAACAACGCAAATCAAAGCAATACGGTTCGGATACGCGCGACGCGCTTGCAGTACGCGCCACAATCCCGCCACCCTAATTGACCCAAACACTGGCAGACAAATGCTCAAATCCATCAAACATGACTGGCTCTCCAATATCCGCGGCGACGTGCTCGCCGGCCTCGTCGTTGCGCTGGCGCTCATCCCCGAAGCCATCGCCTTTTCCATCATCGCCGGCGTCGACCCCAAGGTCGGCCTTTATGCCTCCTTCTGTATCGCCGTCGTCATCGCCTTCGTCGGCGGCAGGCCCGGCATGATCTCGGCCGCCACCGGCGCCATGGCTTTGCTCATGGTGACGCTGGTACGCGACCATGGCCTCGAATACTTGCTGGCAGCCACGCTGCTGACCGGCGTCATCCAGATCATCTTCGGCTATCTCAAGCTGGGCTCGCTGATGCGCTTTGTTTCACGCTCGGTAGTCACCGGCTTCGTCAACGCACTGGCCATCCTCATCTTCATGGCACAACTACCGGAGCTGAACCCGTCGACTCCCGGCGTCACCTGGCATGTCTACGCCATGACCGCTGCCGGTCTCGGCATCATTTACCTGTTCCCCTACATCACCAGGAAGATTCCCTCGCCGCTGGTGACCATCGTCGTGCTGACCGGCGTCGCCATGTATCTGGGCCTGGATATCCGCACCGTCGGCGACATGGGCGAACTGCCGGATACGCTGCCGGTCTTTCTCTGGCCTGACGTCCCGCTCAATTTCGAGACGCTGGCCATCATCTTTCCTTACGCGCTGTCACTCGCCGTAGTCGGCCTGCTGGAATCGCTGATGACCGCCACCATTGTCGACGACCTGACCGACACCAGCAGCGACAAGAACCGTGAATGCAAGGGCCAGGGCGTCGCCAACATCGCCTCCGGCCTGTTGGGCGGCATGGCCGGTTGCGCGATGATCGGCCAATCCGTCATCAACGTGAAGTCGGGCGGCCGCACGCGACTTTCCTGTTTCATTGCCGGCTTTGTCCTGCTGCTGATGGTCGTCTTCCTCGACGACTGGGTCTCGCAGATCCCGATGGCGGCACTGGTCGCCGTCATGATCATGGTCTCGATCGGCACCTTCAGTTGGAGCTCCATCACCAACCTGAAAGAACATCCGCTCAGCACCAACATCGTCATGGTCATGACCGTCACCGTCGTCGTCTTTACGCACAACCTGGCCTTCGGCGTGCTGGCTGGCGTCTTGCTCGCCGCCCTGTTCTTCGCCAACAAGGTTGGCCAGTTCATGCTGGTCACGTCCGACATCAATGACGACGGCTCACTGCGCACCTACAAGGTGATCGGCCAGGTATTCTTCAGTTCTTCCGAGAAATTCACCGCCTCCTTCGATTTCAAGGAGGCCGTGGACAAGGTTGTCATCGACCTCACCCATGCGCATTTCTGGGATATCACCTCGGTCTCGGCGCTGGACAAGGTCGTCATCAAGTTCCGCCGAGAAGGTACCGAAGTTGAACTGATCGGCCTCAACGAAGCGAGCGCGACCATCGTCGACCGCTTCGCCGTCCATGACAAACCCGCAGCAGTTGACGGCCTGATGGGCCACTAAAAGGAGAACAGCATGACCAATGTAGTTGCCTGTATCGACGGCTCCAGCACTTCCCCGGCCGTCTGCGAATATGCCGCGTGGGCCAGCCAACGGCTGGATGCGCCGCTGCAGTTCCTGCACGTGCTGGATAAAACCGGCACCCCGGTACAGACCAATCTGAGCGGCAGTATCGGCCTCGGCAGCCGCGAGGCCCTGCTCAGCGAACTCACCGAACTGGACGAAAAACGCGGCAAGATCCTGCTGGAACACGGCCGCCACATGCTGGAAGCCGCCAAGGAAATCGCGGTCAACAACGGCGTCAGCCAGATCACCTGCAAGCAACGTCGCGGCGACCTGGTCGATACGTTGAAGGAAATGGAACCGGAGATTCGCCTGCTGGTCATGGGAAAACAGGGCGAGGATGGCGACAGCCTGGGCGACCACATCGGCAATAATCTGGAGCGCGTGGTGCGCACCATGCACCGGCCGATTCTGGTGTCACCACACAGTTTCCATCAGCCGCAAAGTTTCATGATCGCTTACGATGGCAGCGCCACCACGCGCAAGGGCATCGAGATGGTCGCAGGCAGTCCGCTGTTCAAGGGCCTGCCCTGCCATATCGTCATGGCCGGTGCCGCCACCAACGACATGCACGCGCACCTGGACTGGGCACGCAAGATACTGGAAGCCGCCGGGTTCAGCGTCGTAACCGAGATCATCGCCGGGGAGGTCAAGCATGTGCTGTGCGACTATCGCGACCGGCACAACATCGGCATGGTGGTGATGGGTGCTTACGGACATTCCAAGATCCGCCAGTTCCTGGTCGGCAGCACCACGACCAAAATGATCCAGCACACCAGCAAGGTACCGCTGTTGCTGCTGCGCTGACTCAGAGAATTGGGGCGTGCACAGCATCTGCGGCGTTGCGAACGCTTGCATCCCTCACGTTCTTGTAGCAATGCAATTGTGATATTGGTGTGACCGCGCCCTAGGACTGACTCCCCATGCTGCGTAAATTATTGACCGCCACCGAAGCGGCTGCAGTTCTCGTTTCTACGCCCAGCTTGGTGAAGACATGTTCCATATGCTTATTCACGGTTCTCGGGCTGGCTCCAAGAATATCCCCAATATCGCGGTTGGTTTTTCCTTTGGTCGCCCAATAAAGCACCTCCGCCTCCCGTTTTGTCAGATTCAAATTGGCCATCAATGCCCCGATTTGTGCAATATCCGATTCCTCACGAAGCAGAATGATCCACTGCTCATCACTTTCCAGATCAGCCGGAATAAAGATGAGGCGTCCACCGGACTGGAAAACTGTCAAAGGCATCAGGCGGCTATCAATATCCGCCGATAACTTTTTCAGCCACGCCAACAACTGCCCAGGCGTACCACTGAGCATATCTATCGCCGCCTCGGCAAAGTATTTACGCATCAACTGCCTGGCCAACGGAGTTTGCCAGATCACTTTGCCAGACTGCGGGAAAACGGCAATGGCAGCCTGGCCGAAAGCATCCAGTGCGCCGCGTGTCTGGTGCATTAACCGGTATGTCTGCAGGTGGGTGGATATGCGGGCAAGCACCTCGGCGGTGCGTATCGGCTTGGTGACATAATCCGTACCGCCTGCCGAGAAGCCGGCCACCACATGTTCGGATTCAGTCAGGCCCGTCATGAAGATCACCGGTATATGCCGGGTGTTGATATCCGCCTTCAAGCGTTTACAGACTTCAAAACCATCCATTCCCGGCATGATGGCATCGAGAAGAATAATGTCCGGATTGGCTTCCGTAGCGCTCTTGAGCGCACTTTCCCCATTATCGGCCACCAGTACGACAAAGCCGGATTCATCCAGCGCATCGTGCAAAACGGCAAGATTCTCGGGCACATCATCGACAATCAGTACAACGGCTGTACTTTTTCCTTCCCCCGTTAAATTAGTCATGTCCCTGGGCTTCCTTGATCAGTATTCTCATGGCTTCCATCTGAAATTGCTGCGCCATTTTCTTGAGCACCATTACAAAATTTTCATAGCGACTATCCATCGCCAATATTTCATCCAGCTTTTTGGTGATTCCCCGCATATAGCCAAGCTGGACCACGGCCAGTAGTTCATTCAACTGCGCCTCTGGCGGCACCACAAAACCTTCACCGCCAATCCTGTAATCAGATGCCGCCTGCGGAATTTCATCCGCAGTAATCCATTCAATGCCCAGGCGCTCACCTAACCATCGCAGCAGGTCCTGCACGTTTACCGGCTTCACGATGAAATCTGCTGCAGTGATGTCCGCAGTATTTTCCATCCCCTTATCGAAAGCATTGGCGGAAACGATACCGATATGAACGTTCGATTCATGTATCTTGCGGATCACGTAGCTGGCCTCCCAGCCATCCATCACCGGCATGGCAAGGTCCATGAGAATGATGTCCGGCTTGAATTCAGGGTATATCTGCAGACATTCCCGCCCTGTTGCGGCTTCAGCGACCTCAAATCCCAATGGCTGCAGGATATTGATTAGCAATTCCCTGTCCACCGGTTCGTTATCCACCACAAGCACTCTGCGCCTTGGGCCTTTGTAGCCTGTTGGCCACTGCATGGAAACCGACTCGATATCGTATTCCACGCGCGCTTGCGGCAGAAACAGCCTGACCTGGAATGTCGTACCTTGGCCCAACTTGCTCGTGACGCCAAGTTCCCCTCCCATCAACTCCGTCAGCATTTTACTGATGGTCAGTCCCAGCCCTGTGCCGCCAATGCCCTGGGCAGCACTCCCACGCAAAAACGGCTCGAATATATGGTCGATCTCTTCCATCCTGATACCAGGGCCGCTATCTTCCACCTCGATCGCCATCATTTCCCGTGCATAGTGCACACGAAAAACCACGCCGCCCTGGCGCGTGAACTTGACCGCATTGCCGAGAATATTGATCAGTATCTGACTCAGGCGTTTATGATCCGCACGGACGACTTTGGGTAAATCGCCGGTCAATTCGTAATGAAAACTGAGTCCCTTGTTACGTGCCTGCAACTCAAACATGCTGACAATCTGATGAATGAACTCAGGAAACTTGAGCGGCTTGGTATCAAAAGTCATCTTGCCGCCTTCAATCCGTGCGATATCAAGCGTGCCCTCAATCAGCGACAACAAGTGCTCGCCACTGCGACGAATGACACGTATTGCCTGTTGCTTGCTGTCGGGGATGGAGACGTCGTTATCCAGCAATTGCGCATAGCCCAGAATACTATTAAGCGGCGTGCGCAACTCATGACTAATGCCGGTAATGTAACGGCTCTTGGCCTGATTGGCCTGTTCGGCAATCAGCCTGGCTTGCTGCAGCTCAGCATCGGTTTGCCTGTGCAGCACAATCTCCCGTTGCAGGAGCCTGGTTTGCCGGTTTGATTCTTCCTGCGCAACACTGCGGCTCTGCGATGTCAGCACCAGCCACCAGGCGATAATGCCGCTCACCAGCACCAATGCAGAAAAAGCCTTCATATAACCAAGCTTGAGCTGGGGCAGGATCTGGGCTGCATGCTCTGACAGCGTCAGCGATTCATGCAAATAGATCAGCCCGAAAATAGCACACAGCAAGGACAGGATCACCGCCATCAGCACCAGGTAATGCCCCATGCCGCTATCGAGATAGCCCAATAACGACTTTGGCAAAACCTTTATCATGGCGGATTCCCACTGCTTGCTGATGCGCGCATGAGGCTTGCAGGCATCGTTGCAGCGCGCATCCAGGCAACAGCACAATGAGCAGATTGCCCCCTGATACGCAGGGCAATGTGCGATGTCATCAATCTCATACTCACGCTCACACACGCTGCATTTTTCCGTGCGCTTGGCAGGGCTGTACTTGACCGGTTGGCGCGCGATGTAATAGCGCCCCTTGGTCCACCAGGCAATGATTGGAGAGCTGATTAAAGCCGTCATCAGGGCAATAATGGCCGAGAACGACTGCACCTCAAGGCCGAATGCGCCGATAAAAGCCAGCACTGAGAATAGCGATGCGATAGTCATCGCCCCGACACCGACCGGATTGATATCAAACAGATAGGCGCGCCTGAACTCTATGCCTTTCGGGCTCAAGCCAAGCGGCTTGTTAATCACCAGGTCGGCAACCACTGCAGTAATCCATGAAATGGCAATATTGGAATACAGGCCGAGCACCTGCCCCAAAGCCTGGAATACATCCAGCTCCATCAGCATCACTGCAATCAATACATTAAAGACCACCCATACCACGCGCCCGGGATGGCTATGAGTCAGCCGCGCAAAGAAATTCGACCAGGCCAGTGATCCTGCATAGGCGTTGGTCATATTAATCTTCACCTGTGAAAGCACCACGAAGAAAACCGTGACTGACAGCACCACCTCAGGATTGGAGAACACCTGCCCGAACCCTACGAGATACATTTGATTCGGATTAACCGCTTCTTCCACCGACTTTGCCGCCATCAGCGCCATATAAGCCAGCAAGGCGCCACCCAGCATTTTCGCCATGCCGAGGAATATCCAGCCGGGCCCGGATATCAGCACGCCAAGATGCCAACGGAATCTGTTCTCCTTGGTTTTCTCCGGCATAAAGCGCAGAAAGTCGACTTGTTCGCCGATTTGCGGAATCAGTGCCATGCCTATTGCCAGCGCAGTACCGAACATATAAAGGTTGAATCCGCTGTCGTAACCGGACTCACCTGCAAACCCAATCAGGCCGCTGATGACATCCGGCTGTTTATAGATGATAAAGATATAAGGCAATGCCATCAGCGTCAGCCAAAGCGGCTGGGTAATCATATGGATACGGCTGATCAGTGTGACGCCATGCGTCACCAAGGGCACAATCACGAGGGCACAAGCGAGATAGCCGATGTAAAGCGGCATATTGAAATACAGCTCGAGTGCATAGGCCATGATAGCCGCCTCAAGCGCAAACAGGATGAACGTGAATGAGGCGTAGACGAAGGAGGAGATCGTCGAGCCAATATAACCGAAGCCTGCACCACGCGTCAGCAAATCCATATCCAGCCCGTATTTTGCCGCGTAATAGCTGATCGGCAGGCCGGTCATGAAAATAATCAGGCTGACCGCAAGTATCGCCCAGAACGCATTGATAAAGCCGTAGTTAACGGCAATCGTGCCGCCAATGGCTTCCAGCACAAGAAATGAAACTGCACCGAACGCAGTGTTGGAGACACGAAAAATAGACCATTTCCTGAATGACCGGGGAGTAAAACGCAAGGCGTAATCTTCCAGGGTCTCGTTGGCCACCCAGGTGTTGTAATCGCGTCGTATCTTGACGATGCGCTGAGGCGCATCGTCAAGATCATTCATATCCAGCGCTTCGTTAACCGTATTCAATATTTCATCCCACAGATTTCCGCAATCCTGATTCCGCAGCAAGAACCATGCTAAGGGCTGCAAAACTAGCCGACTTTATCCTAATTCAGCTGGAGATTTTTTTATGTACGCAATTTGACGTATTGCCTGCACTCTCGGCGAACTGATGCGTCGTAACAAACACAGGCCACAGGATCAGGCAGGGTCAACGAGGAGAGGGAGATGAATACGCATTTATCCGGCAAGTGCGTATGGAATGCTTGCAGCTCTGGATTGCAGTGCTGGATTGCAGTTCAGGTTAACCCGGGACTGCAATCCGGTTCAGGATGATAGCGCCAGTTGCCTGACGGGAACGGCACTATTGGTGCTATTTACTGGTGCATTTTACGCCCGGAATTGTACCCGGCCTTCAAATGCGGAACCATGCAGACTGGAGACATCAGGCCAGCAGCATATAGGTACCGGCCAGCGCGATCATACCCCCCAGCACACGGTGAATATATTGCGCCAGATGCAATTGCCGCGATGCCAGCAGCAGGCCAGATGCATGCAGCAGCGCCGTCGCGGCCAGTATGCCAAGCATAACGGCATAGCCGTTATGCGCCGCCAGTTCGGCGCCATGGGCCATGCCGTGCAGGCAGGCAAACAGCGCAACAATCCCGATCTGCAAAACCCTGGCAAACGGCACATGCAGTGCAATGAGCAACCCTATGGCAAGCACGCTGGCGGCGATGCCGGTTTCGAGGCCAGGCAGCGTCATACCGCTCAATCCAGCCAGTGCGCCGACCACCATCACCAGCATGAAAGTAAACGGCAACTGCCAGCGCGCCTTGCCGCCGATCCGGCCGGCCCAAAGGCCAACCGCCAGCATCACCAGCAAATGATCCCAACCGGTCAAGGGATGCATGAAACCGGCATAGGCATTCGCCATGTCATGACCGGGATGGGCCAGGGCCAGTGTGGAAAACAGGGACAATCCCATGCCGAATACCCAAGTGCTTTTCATTTTGATTCTCCTGATCTGCAAATTCATCTGTTTCTCCAAATATAAGCTGCGCTAGATACTAAGCAGCGCTAGATATAAGCTGCGCTAAAGCTGGGCTGCGCTAGAGCATCAAGCCCTGTTTCTCGATATAACTCACAATCTCTTCCAGGCCCTGCCCGGTCTTCAGGTTGCTGAACAGGAAAGGCCGCTCACCACGCATACGCTTGGCATCGCGGTCCATCACCTCCAGCGACGCACCCACCATGGGGGCAAGATCGATCTTGTTGATCACCAGCAGGTCGGATTTGGTAATGCCGGGGCCGCCTTTGCGCGGTATTTTTTCGCCGGCCGAGACGTCGATCACGTAAATCGTCAGGTCAGACAGTTCAGGGCTGAAGGTCGCGGCCAGGTTATCGCCGCCGCTTTCGACAAACACGATATCGAGCGGCGCAAAGCGTTTGCTCAGTTGCGCCACCGCTTCCAGGTTCATCGAGGCATCCTCGCGGATGGCGGTATGCGGACAGCCGCCGGTTTCAACCCCGATAATGCGATCCGGGCTCAGCGCCTCGTTGCGGGTAAGAAACTCGGCATCTTCCTTGGTATAAATGTCGTTGGTAACAACTGCGATGTTATGTACATCGCGCAGCCGTTTGCATAGCGCCAATGTCAGTGCTGTCTTGCCGGAGCCGACCGGCCCACCTATCCCTACTCGTAATGGTTCTTTCATGCGACCCCTATCAAAATCATGAACGGAATAATCGTGTGTACTGCGTCTCGTGCCGGCATCCGGCAATACTCAATGCCGGACAGAAATTATTGATTTCTTCATCCGGCAATGCCATGGCCAGCGCCACCAGCCCCGGCAAATCCGCCCCCAGCGCATACAGGATTTTCTGGCCTGCAACCTGGCCCAATGGCACTGTTTTCATGGCGGCACTGGCCTGGTTCTCCAGCCAGGACCAGGCATAGGCATGCAGCGCCTCTGCCAAGCCAATGTTCCAATGCACAGCAACGCCTGCATAAATGACCGGGAATGCCGGTTCCGGCAATTGCTCGAACAAGGACAACCGTTCCGGCGACATGGGCTGCAAGCCCTGCAGCAGACGCACCAGCGAGTAACCCATCTGCCGTGACTCGGCATGCGCTTCTGCCGTATCGCGCCCGGCCCGATAAAAATCATCCCAGGCCTGCACCTCAGCCATATCGCCGGCCTGCCATGCACGGTAAAGACGCTGTAACACCGGCAACTCGAAACCGGCCTGGTAGATTTCCAGCACGTCGCCTATCCAGGCCATGGATGTCGGTATATCACGGACATCGCCGCACTCAATCGCCCATTCCAGCCCTTGCGAGTAGCTGTAGGCACCGACCGGCAACATGGGGCTTGCGAGCTGCAGCAAGCGGGAAAGGGCGAGCGCATGATGTGCAGTCTCAGCCATATTTCTTCAGCCTTGCCGGCTGCCGCAAGTTAGCCGTTTCATCGTCGTGATGATGGCGATGCCCGCCGCCGTAGGCGCCTGCCTCCGGCTCAAACGGGGCCTGCAGATCCATCACGTTCACATCCAGCCCAAGCAACATTTCCTTCAGCACATGATCCTGCTCGAGCCTGAGCCAGCCTTCACCAACCTGCAGCGGCACATGGCGGTTACCCAGATGATAGGCAGCCCGTGTCAGCGCTTGCGGCGAGGATGCTGTGACGTCCATTACCGCTTCCTCGGCAGCCTGCACCTGAATCACACGGCCATCTTCTGCCTGCAGGCAATCGCCGCCACGCAAGATGGTGCCGCGCTCGAGGTAAAGTGCGGCTTCCCTTCCGGACTGCAGCGTAATGCGCAAGCGGCTCTTCTGCCTGAGATCAAATGGCAGTGCGACGTAATCATCAATCACCGGATTTCCCGGACCGGAACAATCAGTACGAGCAACAATATTCAGCATTCAGGTCTCCGCCTAGAACAGGAAATAGCGCTGCGCCATCGGCAGCCTGGTAGCCGGTTCGCACACCAGCAACTCGCCGTCAGCACGCACCACATAGGTTTCAGGGTCGACATCAATCCTGGGCATCGCGCCGTTATGCACCATGTCCTTCTTCTGCACATTGCGGCAGCCTCGCACCGCAACCAGCGGCTTCATCAGGTTGAGCGCAGCCACTTGCGGGTTATCGAGCGCTGCCTGCGATACAAAGGTAACCGAGCTTTTCAGCGCCTTGCCGTAGCTGCCGAACATAAGCCGGTAATGTACCGGCTGCGGTGTCGGGATCGAGGCATTTGGATCGCCCATCGCAGCGGCGGCAATCATGCCGCCTTTCAGGATAATGCTGGGCTTGACGCCAAAAAACGCCGGTTTCCACAGCACCAGGTCGGCGAGTTTACCTTCCTCGATGGAACCCACCGTATGGGCGATGCCGTGGGTTATCGCAGGGTTTATCGTGTACTTGGCAATGTATCGCTTGATACGGAAGTTATCGGCCTTGCCATCACTGAATGCAGCATCCTCCGATAGCGGACCGCGCTGCATTTTCATCTTGTGCGCGGTTTGCCAGGTACGAATGATCACCTCACCAACCCGGCCCATGGCCTGGGAATCGGAAGACATCATCGAGAACGCGCCGATATCGTGCAGGATATCCTCGGCCGCGATGGTTTCCCGCCGGATGCGGGATTCAGCAAAGGCGACATCCTCGGCAATGGCAGGGTCCAGGTGATGGCAGACCATCAGCATGTCGAGATGCTCGTCTATGGTGTTGACGGTAAAAGGCCGCGTCGGATTCGTTGAAGAAGGCAGCACATTGGGCGAACCCACCGCCTTGATGATGTCCGGCGCATGTCCACCACCCGCGCCTTCGGTATGAAAGGTGTGGATCGTGCGGCCCTTGAACGCGGCCAGCGTGGTTTCAACAAAGCCGGATTCATTCAGCGTATCGGTATGGATGGCGACTTGAATATCCATTTCATCGGCTACTGACAGACAGTTATCGATGGCGGCTGGCGTAGTGCCCCAATCCTCATGCAACTTGAGGCCGATGGCGCCGGCTTCCACCTGCTCGCGAGCAGGGCCGGGCAAAGAGACATTACCCTTGCCAAAAAACCCGAGATTCATCGGAAACGCATCGGCGGCTTCGAGCATACGGTGAATATGCCACGGCCCTGGCGTACAGGTCGTAGCATAGGTGCCGGTCGCCGGTCCGGTGCCGCCTCCCAGCATGGTCGTCACGCCGGACATCAGGGCTTCTTCGATCTGCTGCGGGCAGATCCAGTGAATATGGCTATCGATGCCGCCGGCGGTGAGGATCATGCCTTCGCCTGCAATCACTTCGGTGCCGGCACCGACCGGGATCGTCAC
>PHCD01000165.1 GCA_002842135.1 Betaproteobacteria bacterium HGW-Betaproteobacteria-8
GAAAGTCGCACACTTTATGCCGGCCTGAACCATATCTGTATGGATTGGGAGCCGTTCATGCTGCCATACCGCGCAGGTCAGTTCTTCGTCGGTGCAACGCTGGCGATGTACCCTGGCCCGAATGGCCCGACCAAGACTGAAATGGGTCAAATTCGTGCATTCGACCTGACCACCGGCAAGGCCAAGTGGACCAAGTGGGAGAAGTTTGCAGCCTGGGGCGGCACCTTGTACACCAAGGGCGGCCTGGTTTGGTACAACACACTGGATGGCCACATCAAGGCACTGGATAACGCCAATGGCAAGGAACTCTGGAAGTTCAAGATGCCTTCTGGTGGTATCGGTTCCCCGATGACCTACTCGCATAAGGGTAAGCAGTACGTTGGCAGCATGTACGGCGTTGGTGGTTGGCCTGGTGTTGGTCTGGTCTTTGACTTGACTGACCCGAGTGCTGGTCTGGGTGCGGTTGGTGCCTTCAAGGAACTGCAACACCACACCAACATGGGTGGCGGCCTGATGGTCTTCAGTCTGTAACCTGAGGCAGAGCAATCTGTTGATTTAAAAACTGTATCGCCGGGGCATGGTACGCCCCGGCCATGCAGTCGGCTGGATCAGGGTCTATGCAGATAAAAGTTTGCAGGTGGTCAAGCAGCACCTTCGGACAATTTATCTGGATGCATCTTGTATCAACAAAAAACTCTTAAAGGAATCGTTTCGGTATATGCAAACATTCAATCGGAAATTTTTACGTCTGGCGTTAAGCAGTCTTTTCTCGGGAGTGGTCGGGTTAACTTCGTTGACGGGTTTTGCGGCAACGGATCTTAATGTCTGTGCCGGTGAAAATGAAATGCCATTTTCCAATTCCAGGCTGGAAGGTTTTGAGAACCGGATTGCGGAACTGGTTGGCAATGCGCTCAACAGAAAGGTTAATTATGTGTTCTGGAAGGATGCGCGACTGATTGTTCGCGACAATCTGGACAAGAACAAATGTGACTTGATTATCGCAGTAGACAGCACCGACCCCAGGGTTCTGAAAACGCAACCCTATTACAAGAGCAGTTATGTATTTATCACGCGTGAAGATCGCGGGATTGATATTTCCTCATGGAATGACGAACTGTTGAAGGAGCGGAATTTCCGTATCGGCGTTTTGCCGGACAGTCCGGGCAAGGTCATGTTGCTGCAGATCAATCGTTTCGACGATATGTTCGACTATTTCTCCGAAAAACAGCGTTACCAATCTACGCGCAATAAATATGTAAGAGTCGATCCGCTTGAGGTCATGAATGATGTCGGTTCCGGATACATCCATGCTGCCATGCTCTGGGCGCCTGAAGTTTCCAGATACATCAAGCAGAGCCCGGTGCCGCTCAAGGTCGAGATCGTCAAAGACGATGCGAAGAAGGCCAATGGCCAGCCTGTGCCCATGCATTATGAAGTGGCAATGGGGGTGCGCAAGGATGACGTGGAGTTACAGGCCGAGCTGGATCGCGTAATCGCCGAGAAGCGCGATGAAATCGAAGCAATTCTGAAAAATGAAGGCATCCCGTTGTTGCCAATCTCAACACAACACTCGAGGAAATAATGGTCAGTTTATCTTTCAAAAACAAGCAGTGCTCAGCAATTTGTATGGCCTTGGCAATGAGTGTTTTCTTGCCGTCATGTCATGCCAGTGAACAATCGGCAACACCTGGTTCAAAAGTTGATTCCACTATCCAGCTTGCGGCGGCAGATCAGGCTGGCGTGGTGGACGTGGCGGCAGCACCGATACTGGATTTTCGCGGCACCATCTCTGGAGATGTATTGGATCTGAATGATGGGAAAGGACCCGACACCGAGGCAGTTCAGGAGTTTTTGCGTACCGGGAAGAACCCATATAACGACAATCCCGAGGTCATCAAGAACGGCTACACCATTTTTTCCACAGCCTGCTCCGGTTGCCATGGTCACTTGGCGGAAGGCAAGTTGGGCCCTGC
>PHCD01000166.1 GCA_002842135.1 Betaproteobacteria bacterium HGW-Betaproteobacteria-8
GTTTATTTCTACCGCAAGGGCAAGGGTCGTTACAAGGCAGCCCCAGCAGAAACACTCAAGGCCGCGCTGGCCGCGCTGGAGCGCAAGCGCCTGTTGGCTGAACGCATGGCGGCCTGGGGCGAGCAATTGAAGAACCATGAGTTGCCCGAGGAATTCGGCGACAAGGTCGAGGCATTGCTCTATGCCCCGGACAAGAATTCGCCCGAGTGGAAGACGCTGGAACAGGCGGCGAGTGAGCTTAACCTGAATCACATCAGGCTGCTGGCCGATTGCGGGGCGATCCCGTCCATCCATGATTACCATCTGGGTGCATTCCTGCGCGAATATTTCCCCAAAGGCTCGGATTTCCCTGAATTCGAAGTGCCGGCGGAATCAATTGATCTGCCGAAAGCCGATGTTGCAGCCTTTAGTATTGACGACAGCACGACCACCGAGATTGACGATGCGTTTTCGCTGCAGACGCTGGATAACGGCAATACTCTGGTCGGCATCCATATCGCAGCGCCTGCAACCGGCATTATGCCGGATAGCGTGCTGGATCAGGTGGCACTGCATCGATTGTCCACTGTCTACATGCCGGGCCACAAGATCACCATGCTACCCGAGCAGGCCATCGTGCCTTTCAGCTTGAATGCCGGTGAATGGCGGCCAGCCCTGTCGCTTTATCTGGAAGTGGCGCCAGACCTGACCATTTCTCAGCGCACGACCCGGTTGGAGCTGGTTCATATCGCGGAGAACCTGCGACATGACACGCTGGATCCTTATTTCAACGAGAGCACGCTGGAAAGCGATAGCGGCCATCCTTACTGGTCAAGGCTGATGACGCTGTTCCGTCTGGCGGAATCGCTGGAAAAGGCGCGCGGCAAATATGACCCCAACCGCGCACCGCAGATCGACTACAACTTCTATGTGGAGGACGGCATTGTCCGCATCGTCAATCGTCAGCGTGGTTCGCCGCTGGACAAGCTGGTGGCGGAGCTGATGATCGAGGCCAATTCGCATTGGGGCGGCATGCTGGCGGAGCATCAGGTGTCCGGCATCTATCGGGCGCAGAACGGTGGCAAGGTATATATGACGGTCAAGCCGGAGCCGCATCAGGGCCTCGGCGTCAAACAGTACACCTGGTGTACCTCGCCATTGCGCCGTGCAGTCGATCTGATCAATCAGCGCCAGTTGATTGCTGTTCTGCAGGAACCTGAAAAGGCGCAGCCGGCCAGCCTGCTGACGGATGTCATGCGTCAGTTTGACCTTACCTACAATGCCTACAATGAATTCCAGACCCGCATGGAGCGATACTGGTGTTTGCAATACCTGATTCAGGAAAAACTGGAGGAAGTCAGCGCGACCGTTTGGCGCGAGAACTTGGTGCGCCTGGATATCGTGCCTTACATCACCAAGGTTTACAGTCTGCCGGAATTGCCGGCGGGCAGTCGCGTCCGGCTACAGATCAAGCGTGTGGATACATTATTGATGGAACTCGATACCCGTTTTCTGCAACTGGAAGCAGAGGCTACCCCGCAGATTACGGAAGTACTTGAGGAGGAAGTCTAGCCATGTTCCGCATAGGTCACAGAATTGCGCGCAGCATACACCGGAAATTTGCCGATGAAGGCAGCGTCGATGTCAGCGAGAGCGACGGCGTGCGCTATCTGCACTTGGGCAACGATACGATACAGAGCGCCATGCGCCTCAGCGATCCGACGTCTTTGGAGTTGCGTTATACGCGCGGCGTCATGATGTTCCTGCTGTTTGCACCGAAAGCCGCAACCATGCTCGGCGTCGGTCTGGGTGGGGCTTCGGTTGCCAGATTCATGCATTATCATCTGCCGCATATCCATCAGCGCGTGGTGGAGATCAACCCGCAGGTGATTCGAATTGCGCGTAGCCATTTTGCCTTGCCAGACGATGACGAGCATCTGCAGGTCATCGAAGGCGATGGCGCCGAATACATCAGGAATCA
>PHCD01000049.1 GCA_002842135.1 Betaproteobacteria bacterium HGW-Betaproteobacteria-8
GGCCGGCGGCGGCATTGTGTTTCCGCTTTTGCCCTGGATGTATGGCGATGCCGTCAATCAGCTCACCAATTATGGGATGAAGGTTTATCCGGCCATCTATGAGCGCCTGAAAGAGGAAACTGGCGTGGATGGCGAGTTGCTGCAGAGTGGTATGCTGATCCTGCCCCAGTTCGACCGCGAGCAGGCACTGGCGTGGTGCGAGCGTTACGCGTTTGCCGCGCAGAGTGCCTCAGCCGCAGCGTTCGGCTTGCAGTCCCCCAGCGGCGATGACGCCCTGTGGCTGCCTAGTGTCAGCCAGGCGCGTCCGCCCTATGTCATGCAGGCCATGCGCAAATGGCTGGAGCAGAATGGGGTGACTTTGCTGGAACGTACCGAGCTTAAGCCATTGAGCGGTTCCGGCAGCCTGCATGAGTGGGAGACTGTTAACGGTGAGAAGCTGCAGGCAGACAAGTTCGTGGTGACTTCCGGCGCCTGGAGTTTTGATCTGCTCAAGGAAACCGCCAGCAAACTGAAAATCAAACCCATGCGCGGCCAAATATTGCTCTACCGGCCGCGCCAAAACCTGCAGCACATGGTCTATCGCGAAGGTTTCTACATGATCCCGCGCAAGGATGGCCTGCTTCTGGCCGGAAGTACGCTGGAAGATGTGGGCTTTGATCCTCGCGTTACCGAAACGGCACGCGACGAACTGAGCACCAAGGCAGAGACCATCATGCCGGAATTGAAAGGGCTGCCCATACTCAAGCACTGGGCCGGTTTGCGGCCGGGGACTCCGGAAAATTTGCCGACGATTGCCGCGCATCCGCAAATCGAGAATCTTTACCTCAATACCGGCCACTTCCGCTACGGCCTGACCATGGCGCCGGCAAGCGCAAAGATCGTGTCGGCGCTGATTTGCGGTGAACAACCCTTTATTGACCCGACGCCGTTCTCCTGCCCGGTTTAGGCCGGGTTGGCCTGCGCGTCGTCACCCAGTACTGGCGCAGCCATACAATTTTCCCCAGATTCAATTCCGGCCTGTTAGCCGACCGGGCCTAGTCTCGCTTACGTGCTCGCGCGGATTATTTACTGCCCGTACTCTTGATAAATTGCCTTATCGCCCAGATATTTACAGATGACAGGCAATGTTTGCCTGCAGTGACTATTTTTAGCACGCTGTAATTTACTGGAGGTTTGGATGCAGACAATTCGTCATGCTGCGGTGGCCGGTGCTTTCTATCCTGGGGATGGAAGGATTCTGGCCGACCATGTGCAGGCAATGTTGCATGCCGCGTCAGCTGATGCAGTGCCGGTTTCTCCCAAGGCCATCGTTGTGCCGCATGCGGGCTATATCTATTCCGGCCAGACGGCGGCGATGGCTTACGCCAAACTGATTCCTGTACGCAACACCATCAAACGCGTGATCTTGCTCGGACCGGCGCATCGCGTATATGTGCGCGGTCTGGCATTGCCGGATGTCGAGAGTTTTGCCACCCCACTAGGCACGGTCGTTCTGGATAAACAGGCGATGGCAAAGTTGCATGGTATGAGCCAGGTGGCCGTCAGTGCTGCTGCCCATGCACAAGAGCATTCTCTCGAAGTGCAACTACCGTTTCTGCAATCCGTGCTGGACGATTTCACGCTGGTGCCGCTGGTCGTCGGCGATGCAAGTCCTGCAGAAGTTGCGGAAGTGCTGGATGTTTTGTGGGGCGGTGAGGAAACATTGATAGTCGTTAGCTCCGACCTTTCCCATTTTTTGAGCTACACGCAGGCGCAGCAGGTGGATCGGCTGACAGTGGATAAAATCCTCAAGCTGCAAGACACGCTGACACATCAGCAGGCCTGCGGCGGCGCGGTGGTAAACGGCCTGATTTTCGCTGCCAGAGAACATCATTTGGCGCCGCGATTGGTGGATATGTGCAACTCCGGGGATACCGCCGGCGATAAGAGCCGCGTGGTCGGCTATGCCTCCTTTCTCTTTACTGAACAGACAGGGGAGGCCTGAGATGTCCGGACACTTGGAATTTGATGCGGAACTTCATGGGCAGCAGGAAACCCTTACACTGCCGGATAATCTGGGCCAGGTGCTGATCCCGCTGGCCCGTGATGCTATTGCGGAAGCCTTGGGTGCAAAAACTTTGGGTGCAAAAACCTTGGGCAAACCTGGTGTAGCGATAGAGGAGAGCCTGCCGTGGCTGCAGGAGCCTGGCGCGACATTCGTTACCCTGACGCAGAGCGAACAACTGCGCGGCTGCATCGGTTCGCTGCAAGCGCATCGACCATTATTGCAGGACATCAAGGCTAATGCCTATGCCGCCGCTTTTCGCGATCCCAGGTTTTCGCCTTTGCAGGCGCATGAGCTGGATGAGACCGAGGTGGAGGTTTCCCTGTTGTCCGCCATGCAGCCATTGCAGTTCCGCGATGAGCAGCATGCCTGGTCGCAGTTGCGTGCCGGTGAGGATGGCGTGGTGCTGGAATTCGGCAGTTATCGCAGCACCTTCCTGCCGCAGGTGTGGGAACAGTTGCCCGAGGTGAGTGATTTCATGGCGCGCTTGAAGCAGAAGGCAGGGCTGCATGCTGCTTTCTGGCATGAGGACGTCCGGCTTTACCGTTACACGGTGCAAAAGTTCAGGGAAGGCGATACGGCTCGCTCAATTGACGTAAGGAGGGCAACGGCATGACGCAGAATTCCGCATACAAGGCGCGTTACTGGCACATGCTGGAAGACGGCCGCATGCAGTGCGATCTCTGCCCGCGCGATTGCAAGCTGCATGAGGGCCAGCGCGGTGCCTGCTTCGTGCGCATGCGTGAAGGCGACGAGATGCTGCTTACTACCTACGGCCGCTCGTCCGGTTTCTGCATAGATCCGATCGAGAAAAAACCGCTCAATCATTTTTATCCGGGCTCCCCGGTACTGTCCTTTGGCACCGCCGGTTGCAACCTGGCCTGCAAGTTCTGCCAGAACTGGGATATCAGCAAATCGCGCGACATGGATAGGCTGATGGACCAGGCATCACCCGAGGCCATCGCTATTGCCGCAGAACAGTCCGGCTGCAAGAGCGTGGCGTTCACCTATAACGACCCGGTCATTTTCGCCGAATATGCCATGGATGTGGCTGATGCCTGCCATGCGCGCGGCATCAAGACCGTGGCCGTGACAGCGGGCTATATGCATGACGCCGCCAGACGCGATTTCTACGCAAAAATGGATGCGGCCAACGTCGACCTCAAGGCCTTCACCGACGAGTTCTACTTCAAGCTGACCGGCTCGCATTTGCAGCCGGTGCTGGATACCTTGCGCTATCTCAAGCATGAGACTGATGTCTGGTTGGAGATCACCACCTTGCTGATACCGGGCGAGAACGACAGCGATGAGGAACTGACGGCCATGTGCCGGTGGATCCGGAAGGAACTGGGCCCCGATGTGCCGCTGCATTTCTCCGCCTTCCATCCCGATTACAAGATGCCGGGGGTTCCGGCCACGCCCGCCAGTACGCTGATACGCGCTCGTGATATCGCGCTGAGCAAAGGCCTGCGTTATGTCTATACCGGCAATGTGCACAATCAGGAGGGCGACACCACGTTCTGCCCCGGCTGCCAGACCCCGCTTGTTGTGCGCGACTGGTACAACATTGAGCGCTACCTGCTGAGTGACAAAGGCCATTGCCCGGTTTGCGATGCGGCAATCGCCGGGCGTTTTGACAAGCGCGCTGGCGGCTTTGGCCGCAAGCGTATCCCAATCGCCATCCGAGAGTACGCTTAAGCTAGCATCCGGAGAAAGGATTCCATGATGTCAGCCGCCTTGGAAAAACTGGTGCAGATCCCGGCAGATCATGCGCATATCGAAGGCATGTTGGTATTGCCTGAAAATGCGCAAGGTCTGGTGCTGTTTGCCCATGGCAGCGGCAGCAGCCGTCACAGCCCGCGTAACAATTACGTGGCGCAGGTGCTACGAGACGCCGGTACCGGTACTTTGCTGATGGACCTGCTGACGCCGGAAGAGGATATGGACTATCAGACCCGGTTTGATATTCCGTTGTTGACCCAGCGTCTGCTTGCCGCGACGAACTGGATCAAGGCTCAACGCGAGCTGCAGAATCTGCCTATTGGCTATTTTGGGGCAAGCACGGGCGCCGCTGCAGCGTTACAGGCAGCGGCAGTCAGCGGTGACGAAATCAGCGCGGTGGTCTCCCGCGGCGGCCGTCCCGACTTGGCCGGTACGCATGCGCTGCATCAGGTGCAATGTCCGGTGCTGTTGCTGGTGGGCGGACATGATGACGTGGTAATCGACCTCAATCGGGATGCATACGAACAGCTGCAAGGTGTGAAGGAGATGATCATCATTCCCGGCGCCACGCATCTGTTCGATGAACCGGGTACGCTGGAGGAAGTGGCGCGGCAGGCTGCACTCTGGTTTGGTCAATATCTCAGAAAGTCAGTCGAGCCCAGCTGAAGTCTTCATGAACCTTGCAGGATTTGCATCACTTCATCATCGTCCACTTGTGGGAAGTATGCGTAAAACTGGCCGACAGCCATAAAGTTTTCAGGCGCTGCCAGGCAAACCACTTCATCTGCCAGTTCTGCGACCTTGTTCAGCGTGTCCGGTGGTGCAACCGGCACCGCGCAGATCAACCTGGCTGGTTTTCTGTTGCGCAACCCGTGCAGTGCGGAAATCATGGTGGCGCCGGTGGCAAGCCCGTCATCGACGACGATGACGACACGGCCGGCCGGGTCTTCAGGCGCCCTGATCGGTGTGTACTGCGCGCGGCGCTGCCTGATGACGGCTAGCTGGTGCTGTTTCTCGGCTTCAATATAGGCGCTGTCGGCGCCGGTTGAGGCGGCATGATCGGCGATGTAGGTCCAGCCGCTTTCGTCGACCGAGCCAATCGCCAGTTCCGGATTGATAGGCGCACGCAGCTTGCGAACCAGCACCACGTCGTAGCTGCCTTCCAGATCATCCGCGATGATTTTTGCCATGGGGACTGCACCACGGGGAATGGCAAGCACCAGGGGCTGTTTGCCTTTGTAAGCCTGGAGTTTTGCGGCCAGCTTGCGGGCCGCTTCGTTACGGTCGTGAAACATGATTTACCTCACATTCGCGCTTGTTCAATTGATTCTGGGCTGTAGCAGATCGATCTTGAATTCGTTTTCGTAAGGCGGCACATTGCATTCGATGATGTCGCTGGGGGCGACATCCAGCCGGATGCCGGTAATGTCTGTGCGCACCGGCAGTTTGTTGGCGCCACGGTCGACCAGCACTACGGTACGGATTTCGGCCGCCTGTTTGCGGGCTAGGTATTCCACAGTGCGTAACATCGAGTGGCCGTGGTACATGACGTCATCGACAACGAGGACGGTGGTGCCGGACAGGTCAAGATTGGCCTGTTCCGGGTTCTCGGTCAGTTTGGTTTCCGGATGCAGCAGGGTCAGGTCATCCGCATAGCGTTTTACTTTCAGGTGCATCAGGGTGATCTCGGGCAGGTCGAACTGGCGCAGGCGTTGATGCAGCATTTCTGCCAGCGGCGCGCCGCGGCGCAATATGCCGACGATCATGATGCGTTGCCTGGCATTGAGGAAACCCGCCGCCTGCCAGGCCATATTGTCCAGCACTGCATTCAGCTGAGATGTTTGATAAAGACAGGTTCTGTCGCCGATGACCGGAACTTCCATATCACTCCCTTCATTTGAGTGGCTCACACGCTGCGGGTTGTTCTCTATCCGCAACATTAACATGCGCACAGACTTGAACACATAAGTGCGAATGCTTAACCCAGATTTTCCATTAGACGGCCTTTCTGGCCTGCCCCGCCATCATTTCTTGCCCTAATGAATAATCCGGGTTAAATCATGGCGGGGAATCTTATACGTGTTCGCGCGAATTATCCTGCGGCAATCCTTTTGATAGGCTGCCAGAAGAAATAGGACTTACAGGGTTTTAATGGCAAGCAAGGGCCGGCGAAGTTGCTTCAACCGGTCTGCCCATTAGCAAGAATCACAAATAAGAAAGGAAGTGCAAAATGACAATCAACAAGCCAGCTTCTGGTTTTCATCGCGTGACACATGACAGGCCTCTGCTGGAACAGCATATTGATTCCTACAGAATTAAAGGCAAACTGCCGGAGCCAACGGTTTGTCCGCAGTGCAATGCGGTGTTTCATAAAGGGCGCTGGCAGTGGATGCAAGCGCCCGCTGATGCACATAGTGAAATCTGCCCAGCCTGCCATCGCCAGAATGACGATTTTCCCGCCGGTTATGTCAGCCTGTCGGGTGCTTTTTTCGATGCGCACAGTGAAGAGATAATGCATGTTGTGCGCAACCTTGAGCAGCATGAGCGCAAGGAACACCCGCTCAAGCGCATCATGGCGATAGAGCAGCAGGCAGGCACGACGGTTGTCACCACGACCGACATGCATCTTGCCCGCGGTATCGGCGAGGCGGTTCACCATGCCTACCAGGGTGAGCTCGATCTGCACTACAACCCGGGGGAAAACCAGGTGCGTGCCTATTGGCAGCGCTGACCAGGGGTATTTTCGCTTAAGCTCGATGCATAGGAGTTTGGCTAAGCAGATTAAAAATGTTTACTTTTCAATTTTCCAGTGACCTGACTTGCCGCCCTGTTTTTCCAGCAGACGAATATCGTTGATGACCATGCCGCGGTCGACTGCCTTGCACATGTCGTAGATGGTGAGCAGGGCGACGCTGGTCGCGGTCAGTGCTTCCATTTCGACGCCGGTGCGCCCTACGGTTTCTGCAGTGACGGTGCAATGGATGGTGTTTTTATCCTGTTCGATCTCAAATTCGACACCGACTTTGGTCAGGCTGATAGGATGGCAGAGCGGAATCAGGTCGGAAGTACGTTTGGAGCCTTGAATGGCGGCGATGCGGGCAATGCCCAGCACGTCGCCTTTTTTTGCGTTACCGCGCATGATCAGTTGCAGGGTCTCCGGCTGCATGTGTATATTGCCGGTGGCTCTGGCAATGCGATGCGTTTCGGCTTTTTCGCCGACATCCACCATATGCGCCTGTCCTTCTCCGTCAAAATGTGTGAATTGTTTCATGGGCCCACTCATCCTTATTCAGAATGAACTGATTGATTAATCCCGATATCATAGCAATGATGAAAATTATTTTTTCGATTCTTTTTTGCATGCTCGTTTTGCCGACTGCGTCGGCTAACGAACTGCCGGATCTTGGCGATGTGTCTGCAACAGTCTTGTCGCCTTTGCAAGAGCAGGCCATTGCCAACCAGATCATGCGCGATGTCATGCGCAGCAATCAGGTGGTCAGCGATCCTGAAATCAACGATTACGTGCAGAATCTCGGCTATCGGTTGGCTGCCAATGGGCCGGACAAGCGCCAGCAATTCAACTTTTTTGTCGTACAGGATAATACGATCAATGCGTTTGCCATGCCCGGTGGGGTGGTCGGTGTACACACAGGGTTGATCCTGGCGGCCAATAATGAATCCGAGCTGGCAGGTGTGATCGGCCATGAAATCGGCCACGTGGTACAGCGCCACCTGGCGCGCATGCTGGCCCAGCAAAAGCAGGATACCATCCTCAATATCGCTTCTCTCGGCTTGGCCTTGCTTGCGGCGCGATCCAATCCGCAGTTGGGCAGCGGGGCGATGGCGGCGGCATCGGCGGGGGCAGTGCAGAAACAGCTCGATTACACGCGCGAGCACGAGCGGGAGGCCGATCGTGTCGGTCTGCAGATATTGGATAACGCCGGTTTCGATACGCGCGGCATGCCGGATTTTTTCAATACCATGCTGAAGAGTTCGCGTTTTGTCGATGGCAGTGCACCATCGTTTTTGCGCACTCACCCGTTGACGACCGAGCGTATCTCCGATGTGAAAAATCGCGTCGAGAGCATGCCGTACCGCCAAGTGCAGGACAGCCAGGAATTCCAGTATGTGCGTGCAAAATTGCGTGCGGCATATGGTTCGGCAGCACAAGCCGTTATCTATTTCCAGGAAACCTTGCGTGAGCGCCGTTATACCAATGAGGCCGCCGAGCAATTTGGCCTGGGCTTGGCCTTCATGCGCGCCAATAATCTGGCGGCTGCGAGCAAGCAGGTGGAATGGTTGCGCAAGAATGCTGCCCGTCATCCTTACGTTGAGACCCTTGCTGCCAAGATACTGGTGGCGCAACGTAACGCCGATGAAGCAGGCAAGCAGTATGCCCAGGCCTTGAATCAGTTCCCCAACCACCGGGCGTTGAGCTATGGATATGCCGAACATTTTCTTGCCATGGGACAGCCAGACAAGGCTTTGAAACTGATTAATGAGAAGCAGCCCGCTTATCCGGATGATCCTTATTTCTATGAGTTGAAGTCACAAGCCTATACAGCACAAGGCAAGAACTTGCTCAGGCACCAGGCGCAAGGCGAGGCCTACTTCCGCCGATATAACCTGCAAAGCGCACTGGAGCAAATGGATCTGGCTGCCAAGGCCAATGATGGCGACTTTTATCAGCAATCTATCGTTGAAGCACGTTTGAACCAGTTCAAGTTGATGGCGCTGGAACCCAAAAAGGAAGGATTTTTCAATTGAGCAAGAAGAATGCTAACAAGTACATGCCCCGCAGAAGTTTTCTGCAACTGATGCTGGGCGTTGGCGCGTCTTTACTCTGGGTGCCGGTCAATGCATTGGCCGCGCTCTGGAACAAGGCGGCATTTGAAGCGACTACAGCGCCGGGAGCGGTCAAAGGCCTGAATGTCACAGAGGAAATCCCGAGCAAGGAGATTGAGCTTGTAGCGCCTGATTTTGCCGAGAACGGGGCGGTAGTACAGGTTGAGGTAAGGAGCCGTATCGCCAATACCGAGGCGATTGCCATTCTGGCGGATAAGAACCCGACGCCGCTGATTGCCAATTTCATGTTTTCCAACGGTGCCGAGCCGGCAGTTATCACCCGCATCAAAATGGCCGAGACTTCGAATGTGCGGGTAATCGTAAAAGCAGGCGGGAAGTATTTCACTGCAGAAAAACTGGTCGAAGTTTCACTGAGCGGTTGCTAGGGGAAGCATGATGATGCGAGATATGAAAATGCGTGCCCAGCTCAAGGGCGGTATTACTGAAGTGAAGGCCTTGATCAGCCATCCGATGGAAACCGGCAGGCGCAAGAACGATTGGGATGAGACAGTTCCCGCCCATTTCATCCAGTTGCTGACCGCCACTCTCAACGACAAGCCGGTACTGGAGGCCCAATGGGGCACCGGGGTTTCAAAGAACCCTTATCTGACCTTTTATCTGCGTGATGCCAAGGTTGGTGACAAGATTGTGATCACTTGGCACGACAATCAGGGTGAGACCGCATCAGGCGAGATACTGGTCACGCAAGCCTGATCCAGTCCGGTGTTTTGGTTTTGCAGCTGCTGATGCCGAACAGGCTGTAGGCCGGACAGAAATTCATTAGTCCGGTCGCCAGTGGCAGGATGCCGATCCAGGCCCAGACCGGGCCGCTGAAAAACAGTACCCAGGCGATCAGTGCCAAGCCTGCCAGAATTCTTACTATGCGGTCGATCCCGCCGACATTTGCTTTCATCGTTCATTCCTCCTTTGTATCGTTGATACCGGCATTCCCCGCGCTGGCCATGCTTGGGCACGGGGCGGAAGTTCACAGCAGTTCTATGCCAAACTTTCTGACAGCAAGCGTAAACAGACCGAAACAGCTTGCAGTTAATGCAGCGCTTGCCAGCAATGTCCACCAGAATCCCCATTTTGGCAAGAGGAAAGGAAACAGCAGGAACATCGGCAGCGTGGGGATCACGTACCAGAAGGTATACCAGGCGTGATTCGCAATTTTCTCTTCAGGTTGCTGTTCGAGATACAGCCAGATCAACGCGAGTATGGTGACCATCGGCAAGGCGGCGATGAGGGCGCCCAGTTTGTCGCTACGTTTGGCGATTTCTGAAACAGCGACTACCACGGCGGCAGTCAGCAGGTATTTGGTGATGATCCAGCCCATGATTGGCTCCTATGGTTTGCTCATGTCTAGGGCTACGGCCTCTGCAATACGGATGCCATCCACTGCCGCAGACAGGATGCCACCGGCATAACCGGCGCCTTCTCCCGTTGGGTACAGGCCTTTGGTGTTGATGCTCTGCAGGGATTCGTCATCGCGCTTGATGCGTACCGGCGATGAGGTGCGGGTTTCGACCCCGGTCAACACTCCATCGGCCAGGTCGAAGCCTTTTATCTGTTTGGCAAAGGCAGGAATGGCTTCGCGGATTGCGCTGATGGCGTATTGCGGCAGGACTGTATCCAGGTTGGTCAGGTGCACGCCCGGCGTGTAGGAGGGGGTGACCTCGCCGAATTTTGTCGAAGGCCGGTTGGCGAGAAAATCGCCTATCAGTTGTCCGGGCGCTTGGTAATTGCTGCCGCCCAGCACGTAGGCGCGGGATTCCAGTTCGCGCTGGAAACGCATGCCGGCCAGCGGGTCGCCCGGGTAGTCCACTTCAGGCGAGATGCCGACCACGATGCCGGCATTGGCATTGCGTTCGTTGCGCGAATACTGGCTCATGCCGTTGGTGACGACGCGTCCTTCTTCCGAGGTGGCGGCAACCACGGTGCCGCCCGGGCACATACAGAAACTGTAGACCGAACGGCCGTTGCTGGCGTGATGCACCAGCTTGTAATCGGCTGCGCCCAGCTTGGAGAGCAAGTCCTCACTATAGCTCTTGCCGTAGCGCGCCTTGTCGATCAGCGACTGCGGATGTTCGATGCGGAAACCGATGGAAAAAGGTTTGGCTTCGATGTAGATGCCGCGCCGGTGAATCATTTCGAAGGTGTCGCGCGCACTGTGGCCGACCGCCAGCACCAGATGGCGGGTGGCGATGCGTTCGCCATTCTGCAGCACGACGCCACGTATCTCGCCATTCTCCAGTTCGATATCCTCCACCCGGCTTTCAAAACGAATTTCGCCGCCGAGTCCGATGATGGTGTTGCGCATTTCCTCGACCATGCCGACCAGGCGGAAGGTACCGATATGCGGGTGGCTGACATAGAGAATCTCTTCCGGTGCGCCGGCCTTGACGAATTCCTGTAGCACCTTGCGGCCGTAATGCTTGGGGTCCTTGATCTGGCTGTAGAGCTTGCCGTCGGAAAAGGTGCCGGCGCCGCCTTCGCCAAACTGCACGTTGGATTCCGGGTTGAGTTTGCTCTTGCGCCACAGGCCCCAGGTGTCCTTGGTGCGTTCGCGTACGGCCTTGCCGCGTTCCAGCACAATAGGCCTGAAGCCGGATTGAGCGAGTATTAGCGCAGCAAAGATGCCGGCCGGACCAAAGCCGACGACGACCGGCCGTTCTTTGGTAGCGGCCGGTGCGTGGGTCACAAATTGATAGCTGGTGTCAGGCGTCGGTTTGACGTGCGGGTCACGGCTGAATTTCGCCAGCAGTTTCGCTTCATTTTTGGCTTCAATATCAATGCTGTATACATAGAGGATGGCATGGGATTTACGCGCATCCACCCCGCGTTTGAATATCTCGAAGCGCAGCAGCTCATTCTCTGCAATGCCGAGTCTTTTCAGGATAGCAGCCTTGATCTCATCGGCCTGATGGATGAGTGAGGGGGCCTTTTCGATCGGCAATTTGATTTCTGTCAGTCTTATCATTCAGGGTTTATTCACTAATGCAGCATCAGGGGCTGGGTGGGAGTTGCAGGAGTTTGCGCAGCATGGGTACGGTGACGGGTTTCTTGGTGGTCAGTGACCACTTGTCGAGGGCGTCAAGCGTGGCCATCAGCGTTGGCAGGTCGCGGCGCAAGTAGCGCAGGCAGTAATCCACAACCTCGTCCGGCAGTTTCATGCCTCGTTCGCTGGCATGGGTGCGCAGGGCTAATGCCTTTTCTTCATCCGTCAGCGGGTGCAACTGATAAACCAGGCCCCAGGCCAGGCGTGTCGCCAGGTCGTCGCGAAGCCCCATTTGCATGGGGGATGCCAGGCCAGTCGTCATCAGCAAGCCTGCGGCAGTGTTTTCACGCAGGTGATTGAAAGTATTGAACAGCGCGACCTGTGCTTCATCAGAGTAGGTGTGCACGTCATCTGCAATGGTGAGCGGCACCTCAAACTTGGCCGCCAGCATCGCGCATGACTGCAGCAGATGCGATTTCCCGCTGCCTTCCGGCCCCCATAGATAGATGAAGCGTACTTCGGACTGTCCGCTGATGGTTTTTCTCAGGCTGTCCAGCACTTCCGCGTTCCGGCCCACAACAAAATTTTCCAGCGATGGCGGTGGTGCCGGTTGAATATCCAACAACAGTTGTTTCATACGTCTTATTTCAGGCTTATTTGAGGTAGATGTTGCTGGTCAGGTAGCCTTGTTTGGCATGACGCAAACCTACGGCGATGGCTGCACCGACCGGCAATGCAAGCAGAATGCCGGCAAAGCCGAACAATTGTCCTCCGGCGAGCAGGGCGAAAATTACGATGACCGGATGCAGGCCGATGCGATCGCCTACCAGCCAGGGTGTCAGCACAAAACCTTCCAGGAGTTGTGCTGCAGCGAAAACGATGAGAACCGGCAGGATTTCGCCAACCGTGCCAAATTGCATGGCTGCTGCCAATACTGCCAGCAACAGCCCGATGCTGACGCCAAGGTAGGGAATGAAGCCGAGCAAGCCTGCAATCAGTGCGACGGGCAGGGCAAGCTCCAGGCCGATGGATATCAATGCGATGGCATAGAACAGGGTCATGAGCAGCATGACGGAAAGTTGGCCACGCAGGAACTCGGCAAGCACAAGGTCTATTTCCCTGGCAATGCTTGCAGTCTTGTCATACCAGGCACGCGGGATGAGTTGTGCGATACGGTTTACCATGCCGTACCAATCGCGCAACAGATAAAACAGCACGACTGGCACCAGCAACAGATTGATAATCCAGGCGACGATGGCAAAACCGTGCGTGCTGACGGAGACCAACAGCTGGCCGGCAAAATTGCCCGCAGTTTGCCAATGTTCAGCGAGAATGGATTTGATCTGTGTTATGTCGACAGACAGCGCAATACCAAAATACTGCATCAACAAAGGTTCGATGCGGTCCTTCAGTGCGCCAATGTAGTCTGGCAGGCGCTGAATCACCAGCAGCAGTTCCTTCTGCAATATGGGCATGATGATGAACATCAACAGAATCGCGAAAGCTGCGAGCAGGGACATGATGGTCAGCGTCGCCGCGGTGCGGCCGGCAGTCAATTTGCCGATTTTGCACAGACTGAGTTTATCCACCAATGGTGTGCAGATATACGCCAGAATTGCCGCGATCAGGAACGGTGCCATGATGGGTAGCAACAGGTAAAAAATCACCAGAAAGCCGGCTACCAGCAGGACGATGCGGTAATCAGGCAATTGGTTTTCTCGTTTGGTCGTCATATCGGGTAAAATT
>PHCD01000050.1 GCA_002842135.1 Betaproteobacteria bacterium HGW-Betaproteobacteria-8
GAGCTTGCTCGGCGCTGCTTCTGCATCCGAGTGAAAGCGGCTGACGACAGGGTCCGGCACCAGGTATTTGACATCCAGTATCGCCAGCACCGCCAGCACACCGGTCAGCAGAAAAATGCCGGGAATGCCGATCCACTGATTCAGGGCCGGGCCAAGAATCAGCGAAAGGGCAAAAGTGATGCCGATGGTGCCGCCTATCATGGCCATCGCCTTGGTGCGGTGTTCCTCGCGCGTCAGGTCCGCCACCAGTGCAGTAACAGCGGCCGAGACCGCGCCTGCACCCTGAATCGCCCGGCCGATAATGACTGTGGTCAGGTCCGTGGCAAACGCCGCGATCAGACTGCCAATGACCAGTAGCACCAGCCCGATGTAGATCATGCGCTTGCGGCCAAGCCGGTCCGAAGCCATACCGAACGGCAGTTGGAACATGGCCTGCGTAAGACCATAGGCACCGAGTGCAAGCCCTATTAACAGATGGTTTTCGCCGCCCGGCAGGGTTTCTGCATAAATGGAGAATATCGGCAGGATGAGGAACATGCCCAGCATGCGCAATCCATAGATGGAAGCAAGGCTCATACTGGCCCGCACTTCAAGTGCGGACATACGTTCTGACTGAAGCATGGAAAATTGATTGAGTAGAGTGGTGAAAATTGCGTATATTATCAGGTTAGCTCACTGCCCGTCAGACACACATGGATTTCATACGCATTCGCGGTGCCCGCACCCACAACCTGAAAAATATTTCGCTGGATTTGCCTCGCAACAAAATGATTGTGATCACCGGTCTTTCCGGTTCCGGCAAATCCTCACTGGCATTCGATACGCTCTATGCCGAAGGCCAACGCCGTTATGTCGAGTCTCTCTCCGCCTACGCCCGCCAGTTCCTGGCGCGCATGGACAAACCGGATGTCGATTTGATTGAAGGCCTGTCACCGGCGATTTCCATCGAACAGAAATCCACCTCACACAACCCTCGCTCTACTGTCGGCACCGTCACCGAGATTCACGATTACCTGCGCCTGCTCTATGCCCGTGCCGGCGACCCTGAATGCCCGGAACACGGCATCAAGCTCGAAGCGCAAACCGTCTCGCAGATGGTCGACAGCGTGTTAAGCCTGCCGGAAGAAACCAAGCTCATGATCGTCGCGCCGGTGGTCAGCAACCGCAAGGGCGAACAGGTCGACCTGTTCGAGGAACTGAAAGCGCAAGGCTTTGTGCGTGTACGTGTCGACGGTGAAACCTATGAACTGGATGCCGTGCCCAAGCTGGCAAAAACCACCAAGCACAATGTCGAGGTCGTGGTTGATCGCTTGAAGGTACGCGCCGATATGAAGCAGCGTATTGCGGAATCCTTCGAAACCGCCCTGCGCCTAGCCGATGGAAAAGCGCTCGCCGTAGAGATGGATAGCGGCAAGGAACACCTCTTTTCTGCCAAGTTCTCCTGCCCGGTGTGTGACTACTCACTTGCAGAACTGGAACCACGCCTGTTCTCATTCAACAACCCGATGGGCGCCTGCCCCAAATGTGACGGCCTCGGCCAGATCAGCTTCTTCGACCCCAAGCGGGTGGTGGCATTCCCGCATCTCTCGCTCGCCTCCGGTGCGATCAAGGGCTGGGACAAACGCAACCAGTTTTATTTCCAGATGCTGCAAAGCCTGGCAACACATTACGGCTTTGATCTGGAAACGGCATTCGAAGAACTGCCGGTACATATCCAGCATGTGCTGCTGCATGGCAGCGGCAAGGAAACCATCGCATTCAAATACCTGAACGAGCGCGGTTCTTCCTTCCAGAAAAGCCATGCCTTCGAAGGCATCCTGAACAATCTGCAACGCCGTTATCACGAGACCGACTCCAGCACCGTGCGTGAGGAACTGGCGAAATACCTGAACTCTCAAGCCTGTCCGGACTGCAGTGGCACACGGCTGCGGCGCGAAGCGCGCCACGTCAAAGTCGGTGACCGCAACATCCATGAAGTCTGCGAGATTCCGCTGAAGCAGGCGCTCACTTTCTTTGACACGCTGGCGTTGACCGGCCAGAAACTGGCCATCGCCGACAAGATCGTCAAGGAGATCAGCAGCCGCCTCAAGTTCCTGACCAATGTCGGCCTGGAATACCTATCGCTCTCGCGCTCTGCCGAAACCCTGTCCGGTGGCGAGGCGCAGCGCATTCGCCTTGCCTCCCAGATCGGCTCCGGCCTGACCGGCGTCATGTATGTGCTGGACGAACCTTCCATCGGCCTGCATCAGCGCGACAACGACCGCCTGCTGGAAACCCTGATGCGCCTGCGCGACATCGGCAACACGGTGATCGTGGTCGAACATGATCAGGATGCCATTCTGGCCGCGGATTATGTTGTCGATATCGGACCCGGGGCGGGTGAACACGGCGGACATATCGTCGCCGCAGGCACCCCTGCTGAAATCCAGGAAAACAAGGACTCACTCACCGGACAGTACCTGAGCGGCAAGAAAGTCATCGCAATACCGAAGAAACGTCATCAAGCGGATCCCGCACACTGGCTGACGATGTCAGGCGCCAGCGGCAACAACCTGCAGAATGTCACGCTGAAACTGCCAGTCGGTCTGCTCACCTGCGTCACCGGCGTGTCCGGTTCCGGCAAATCGACGCTGATCAATGACACCCTGTACCGGGCTGTAGCACATCACCTCTATGGCAGTTCGACCGAACCGGCGCCTTATGAGGAAATCGATGGTCTGGCGTTCTTCGACAAGGTCGTCGATGTGGACCAGAGTCCGATCGGCCGCACGCCACGCTCCAACCCGGCAACCTACACCGGCCTCTTTACGCCGATACGCGAACTGTTCGCCGGTGTGCCGGAATCGCGTGCCCGCGGCTACGGCCCCGGCAGGTACTCATTCAACGTCAAAGGCGGCCGCTGCGAAGCCTGCCAGGGCGACGGCGTCATCCGTGTCGAGATGCACTTCCTGCCCGATGTCTACGTGCCTTGCGACGTCTGCAAGGGCCACCGCTACAACCGCGAGACGCTGGAGATTCAGTACAAGGGCAAGAACATCCGCGAAATCCTGGAAATGACGGTAGAACAGGCCAGGGTATTCTTCGATGCAGTGCCGGTCGTCGCACGCAAGCTGCAGACCCTGCTGGATGTCGGCTTGGGCTATATCACGCTGGGGCAATCTGCCACTACCCTGTCCGGCGGCGAGGCACAGCGCGTGAAACTGGCGCTGGAACTTTCCAAGCGCGACACCGGCCGCACACTCTACATTCTGGACGAACCGACGACGGGACTGCATTTCGCCGACATTCAATTGCTGCTCGACGTCATCCATCGCCTGCGCGACCATGGCAACACCATCGTCATCATCGAACACAATCTGGATGTCATCAAAACCGCAGACTGGATCGTCGATATGGGTCCGGAAGGCGGCGACGGCGGCGGCATGGTGGTGGCGGAAGGCACACCGGAAAAAGTGGCAGAAAATCCAAAAAGCTATACCGGCAAATACCTGAAGCCGATGCTGTAAGGCAACACACCGACACAATTCGCCCGCGCAGCCATTGAATCAGGGCTTCTCAGAAGAAGTAGGCGTAGGCAAAAATCCCCAGCATCATCAGGGCAAACACCAGCTTGACCGCCAGTGACAGCGCAAAACCAAGACCGGCTGCTACACCAACCTTGGTGGCGCGGCCGGCATCGCGATGTGCCATCAGTTCTCCGATCACCGCCCCCAACACCGTGCCCAGAATAATGCCGATAACACCGGCCGGCATGCCGAGCAGGGCGCCGGCGATGGTGCCTATCAATGCCTGCCGGCTGGCGCCGGCCGATTTGGTTGTCAGCAGCGAAGCGACAATATCAAGAATCCAGGCAATCAACGCCAGCACCCCGATGACGGCCATGGTCGTCACACTGACCAGCACGAAATCATCGATCCACGCGCCCAGCAGCAAGCCGGCGAACAGCAGCGGCACGCCGGGCAGCGCTGGCAATGCCATGCCGAGTACGCCTAGCACAACCAGCAACAGCACCAGTAACCAGAGCCATTCCATCGATTAATTTCCCGTATCAGCCCGCATCATTTTGGCACCTCCACCAAGCGCATGCGCGACTGTATGGTACCGGTCTTACGGTTCAGGAAACGCGTCGCGCGATGTTTGTCGTAGTAGCGCGGATTGGGAATCATTGCCGCCATTTTAGCGGCCTGATAACTTGATAAGTAACGTGCGCTTGTGCCGTAATAATGCCTGGCTGCCGCCTCGGCCCCGAACACGCCATTACCCCATTCGATGACGTTCAAATAGATTTCCAGGATGCGGCGCTTGCTCATCACTGTCTCCAGCATCAGGGTTATCGCTGCTTCCTGCAATTTACGCCAGGGCGTGCGACGAGCCGATAGAAACAGGTTTTTGGCCAGTTGCTGGCTGATGGTAGAGCCCCCGGCAACCAGTTTGCCCTTTTTCAGATTCTTCTCATAGGCCTTCTGAATACCGTCCCAGTCGAAGCCATCATGCTCGGGGAATTTGGAATCTTCGGCGGCAATCACAGCGCGCTTGAGGTTTATTGAGATATTGTTGTAATCGACCCATTGATATTTAAGCTTGGCATTGGACTCATCTTCGCGCATAACCTGCTGCCGCTCGCGCATGAAGGCTGTAGACGAAGGATTCTGGTGCACCCAGTAGCAGATATGCAGAAATATCCAGAGTTGATAGAGCAGAACCAGCAAGACTAGCGCAAGAAAGCCGCGCCAGATTAATCCCCGAATGCCCATAATGAAACGTTATGTCCTGAGTGCAGTAATAAGTGCTGCGGTCTGCGGCCGGATGCCGCGCCACAGATAGAACGATTCGGCCGCCTGTTCTACCAGCATGCCCAAGCCATCAGCCACACGCGCTTGCTGTGCGCGGGCAAATTTCATAAAGGGCGTTTCACGACCGTACATCATGTCGTAGGCAAGCGCGCCGGGAGCAAAGACACCTGCAGGCAAGGGCAATTCACTATCACTCAAGCCTGCCGATGTCGCATTGATTACGATGTCAAAGGCCTGTCCCTGCAGGTCTTCAAATGCATGTGCCTGCACCGACACATATCGAAACTCGCCCTGCTCCTCGACCTTTTTCACCATACTCAAGGCCTTGTCCAACGTGCGGTTGGTTATGACGAGCAGACTGGGCTGCTGCTCCAGAATCGGATGCAGCACACCTTCAGCCGCACCGCCGGCGCCAATCAGCAACACGCGCTTACCGGCGATTGCAATGGCGAGATTCTGCTGGATATCGCGTACCAATCCAACGCCATCGGTGTTGTCGCCAACCAACCCTTCAGGCGTAAACTTCAGTGTGTTTACCGCACCGGCATCCATCGCCCTGGGAGTGAGTCGAGTGGCCAGATGAAATGCCTCCATCTTGAAGGGCACAGTAACATTGGCACCCCTGAAACCTGCCGTACGCATACTGGCCACCGTCTCGGCGAAGCCATCAAGTGGCGCCAGAATGCGCTCATAGACCATGTCCTGAGCAGTTTGCTGCGCAAATGCCTCATGGATCAGAGGTGACTTGCTGTGAGCGACCGGATGGCCGATCACTGCATAACGGTCGGTCATCGATTCTGCCGCCCTGACTGTGTCATGCGAAACTGCATCCAATTAACCATGAGTCCATGGCAAATGAGCGGCCTTCCAGCCATTGATAGAACCACGCTGTCCATTTGCAGAATCAGCCTCCCCCTCAAAACCTTCCAGCACGTTATACGCTTCCGTATAACCCCCTGCGGCGGCAGCTGTCGCCGCATGATTGGAGCGGCCGCCGGTACGACAGATGAACATCACCAAGGCCTCTTGGTCGATTTGCATTCTCAGATGATTCAGAAAATCCGGATTCGGCGTCCATCCGGGATAAAAAGCCCACTCAATATGGACCGCATCCGGAATCCTGCCAACCAGGTCCAATTCTGCACGACTGCGTACATCCACCAACTTGGCATTTGGCGCCACCTGCAGCACCTGCTGAGCCTCTGACGGACTCAGGGCGCCAGCGTAAGGCAGGCCATTATCTAGAGCACGCTGCCTGGCGTGCTGCAAAATCTTGTTAAGTGATTCCATGGCTTGCTCCTCAATCATTTCAAATCAGTATTCATGGCCAAAACTATCAGCCTGTAATTTCCCGGCACATCCTGTGTGAATTATAGCTGTTTTCATAGCGCGCCACCCTACGCACCAAAATGGTGCAAATAATCTGGATCACGCACCATTATCTGACACAAACTGGCTGTTCTCATTTGTAACCTTCTGTGTAAAAATGAGAATTTGTGATCTAATCGATGGCACATTTCCTGCTAGATACAAAATCTAAAAAACTGTTCCAATCTGGATTTTAATCATCCTTTATTAATATTGTTTTAGGAGAATCAAATGGCGGTCGCTGATGTAATGAAGATGGTAAAGGAAAACGACATCAAATTTGTTGATTTTCGTTTTACCGACACCAAGGGCAAGGAACAACACGTTACAGTGCCTGTTTCAGCATTCAATGAAGACAAGTTCACCGAAGGCCACGCCTTCGATGGCTCATCAATTTCCGGCTGGAAAGGCATCCAGGCATCCGACATGCAACTGATGCCCGATCCAGACACGGCCAATATCGATCCTTTCATGGACGAACCTACGCTGATCCTGAGCTGTGATGTTGTCGATCCGACAGATGGCAAGGGTTACGACCGCTGCCCACGTAGCCTGGCAAAACGTGCAGAAGCCTACCTGAAATCCAGTGGCCTGGGCGATACCGCCTACTTCGGCCCAGAACCTGAATTCTTCATTTTCGACTCCATCCAATGGAATGCCAACATGCAAGGCTGTTCGGTAAAAATCAACTCAGAAGAAGGCGCCTGGGCATCCGGCGACAACTTTGAAGGCGGCAATACCGGCCACCGCCCAGGTGTTAAAGGCGGCTATTTCCCGGTACCTCCAGTTGACTCACTGCAGGATATCCGTTCCGCCATGTGCGTAGCACTGGAAGAAATGGGCATCCCGGTCGAAGTTCACCACCACGAAGTGGCCACTGCCGGCCAATGCGAAATCGGCACAAAATTCAATACACTGACCCGTCGCGCTGACTGGACCCAAGTACTGAAATATGTCGTACTGAACACTGCACACGCCTATGGCAAGACTGCCACCTTCATGCCCAAGCCATTCTTTGGCGACAACGGTTCCGGCATGCACGTCCACCAATCCGTATGGAAAGACGGCAAGAACCTGTTCGCAGGTAACGGCTATGCCGGCCTGAGCGAATTCGCGCTGTACTACATCGGCGGCATCATCAAGCACGCCCGCGCACTGAACGCCATCACCAACCCTAGCACCAACTCCTACAAACGTCTGGTACCGCACTTCGAGGCACCGGTAAAACTGGCCTACTCTGCCAAGAACCGCTCCGCTGCGATCCGCATCCCGTTCGTGCATGGCGACAAGGCACGCCGCGTCGAAGCACGCTTCCCTGATCCTACCGCTAACCCATACCTGGCATTCAGCGCGATGCTGATGGCCGGTCTGGATGGCGTGCAGAACAAGATTCACCCAGGCGAGCCAGCAACCAAAGACTTGTACCATCTGCCACCAGAGGAAGATGCTCAGATTCCAACCGTCTGCTCCTCCCTGGAAATGGCATTGGAAGCCCTGGACAAGGATCGCGAGTTCCTGACCCGTGGCGGCGTGTTCTCCGAAGACTGGATCAACAGCTACATCGAGCTGAAGATGGAAGAAGTGAACAAGCTGCGCATGACGCCTCACCCAGTTGAGTTCGGCATGTACTACAGTTGTTAATTTGCAAATGTAGGATTCCAGACGGATTTTGAACCCCTCTGAAGTAAAAACGGCAGGTCTGTGACCTGCCGTTTTTACTTCAGTCAACGAAGCGTGCGTTCACTCGTTGCTTTAGCACCATGTTCTCATCTACACTCCGTCTTATGGGACTGTCACTAATGAAAAAATCTTTACTTACGCTTGGCATATTCTGCGCTTTGCAGACTCCTGCCGCATTTGCAGAAATCTATAAAGTAATTGATGAAAATGGCAAGGTGACCTACACCAACATGCCCGTAAAAGGTGCAAAGAAACTGGACATCGATCCTCCGCCCACAAATGGTGCATCAACACCCAGCCGCGAAGTAAAAACATCAACACCCTCAAGCTTTCCCCGTGTAGACAAACAAACGCAAAACCAGCGCGACAACACGCGTAAACAGATTTTGCAAGCCGAACTGGAAGCAGAGAAAAAAGCGCTGGAAGAAGCAAAGAAAGCCTATGAAGAAGGTGCCTCCAAGCCCGAAGTATACAAGGGCGCTGGCGGCAAGACTTACCGCAATGTCGCAAAATTCGAAGATAAAATGAAGCAATTGCAAGCTAATGTGGACGCGCATGAGAAGAACATACAATTGCTGCAAAAAGAGCTGGACACCCTCAATTAAAATTTTTGCAGAACCGCTCACCCGTGGCCTGGCTTTTGCTTAGCCTAAGCTGCCATGGATCAAACCACCCCACCTTCATTCGCTGGACTCGAACATTTAGCTACTGCTGTCATCCTGCTTGATAAGCAACGTAACGTCGTTTATGCCAATCCTGGAGCTGAAGTTGTATTTGCTTTAAGCGCAAAACAGATCCGCGGCCTCAATATCTCGCAAGTATTTCCAGACTGCGAAATATTGCATGCCGCACTGGAAAATGCGATCAAGAACCACAGCCCGTTCCGCGAGCATGAATTTATCATTACCACCCTCAGACAGAACTCGCTCGCGGTAACCTGCACCGTCACCCCAGTCGATCTGGCACCCGCCTGCCTGGTCCTTGAGTTTCAACAAATGGACCAGCAACTACGTATCGCCCGTGAAGAACGCATGCTGATTCAGCAACAGGCTAACGCAGAACTCCTGCGCAATCTGGCACATGAAATCCGCAACCCACTAGGTGGGCTGCGCGGTGCGGCGCAACTGCTTGAACACGAGCTGCCACAAGTCAGCCTGCGCGAATATACGCAAGTCATCATCAAGGAAGCAGACCGCCTGCAAACGCTCATGGACCGATTGCTGGTCCCGCATCGCGTGCCGAAGTACGAACCAACCAACATCCACGAAGTACTGGAGCGAGTGCGTAGCCTGCTACTTGCAGAATCCCCCAAAGGCATCACTGTCAGGCGCGATTACGACATCAGCCTGCCCGAGTTGATCGGTGACAAGGAGAAACTGATACAGGCCGTACTCAACATCACAAGAAACGCAGTGCAGGCAATGCAAAGCTATTCACAGGAAACGGGAGTGCCGAGCGAAATCATCCTGAGGACACGTGCAGAACGCCAGGTCACGCTTGCCAGAAAACGCTACCGCGTCGCCATCAAATTGCAGATCATCGATAACGGACCAGGCATCCCGAACGACATCCGTGACCGCATCTTTTTCCCGCTGGTATCCGGCCGGGAAGGTGGATCCGGACTGGGCCTCACGCTCGCACAAACCTTCATTACACAACATCACGGCATGATTGAATGCGAAAGCAACCCGGGTCACACCTGCTTCACCATCCTGCTACCGATAGAGAGCACTGCAATGAAAAGCATGCTGCCTCGGCAATAAACTAGGAACCAATATGAAACCTATCTGGATTATAGACGACGATAAATCGATACGCTGGGTGTTTGAAAAGGCACTTGCCCGTACCGATATGGAATTCAAGACTTTTGCCTCGGTACCGGAGGCGCTTAATGCGCTCAATCGCGAAGAACCACAAGTGGTCGTCAGCGACATTCGAATGCCAAATGGCTCCGGCCTGGATTTCCTGCAGGAGATCAGACAACGTCTGCCCAATGTCCCTGTCATCATCATGACGGCCTATTCCGACCTTGAAAGTGCGGTCGCCGCATTTCAGGGTGGCGCCTTTGAATACCTGGCCAAGCCATTCGACGTCGACCAGGCCATAGAAATTATCCGCCGCGCTGTCGATGAAACCATGCGCCAGGCTACTGAAGCCGTCACACTGGAAGAAACGCCTGAAATCATTGGTCAGGCGCCCGCCATGCAGGAGGTTTTTCGTGCCATCGGCCGTCTCAGCCGGTCGCATGCGACCGTCCTGATTAATGGCGAGTCCGGCACTGGCAAGGAGCTGGTTGCAAGCGCCCTGCATCGCCACAGTCCGCGTGCAGATAAACCTTTTATCGCCATCAACACCGCAGCCATTCCCAAGGATCTGCTAGAGTCGGAACTGTTTGGTCACGAACGTGGCGCCTTTACCGGGGCCCAGGCTGCGCGACGCGGCCGCTTCGAGCAGGCCGATGGCGGTACACTGTTCCTGGATGAAATCGGCGACATGCCTTCCGACCTGCAAACACGTTTGCTGCGCGTACTATGTGACGGCCAGTTCTACCGTGTCGGTGGCCATCAACCGGTCAAGGTCAATGTACGCATCATTGCCGCCACCCATCAGGATCTGGAAGAGCGTGTGAAACTGGGGCTGTTCCGCGAAGACCTGTTTCACCGCCTCAACGTCATTCGCCTGCGTTTGCCACCGCTGCGCGAGCGCCGCGAAGACATTCCACTACTAACCAAACACTTCCTGCAGCAAAGCGCGCAAGAACTGGGTGTAGACACCAAAATACCTTCTGCTGCCACACTTGCCTACCTGACCAACATGAACTGGAGCGGCAACGTCAGGCAGCTGGAAAATATATGTCATTGGCTCACAGTGATGGCGCCAGGACAGAACATTGATATTGCAGATTTACCGCCAGAATTGAAGGAAGATTCAGGCAAACCAAAAACCACAAGCAATTGGCGCGAATCCTTGGCTTTGGATGTCATGGATGCCCTGAATCGAGGCGAACAAGAAATTCTCGACAACCGCGCCAAGGAATTTGAACGCATCCTCATCACCAAGGCACTGCAGCACACCGGCGGACGAAGGATTGAAGCCGCAACCCAGCTTGGCATAGGCCGGAATACGCTGACCAGAAAGATTCAGGAATTGGGGATAGATGAATAACCAATAATTGAAAAGGTTAAAGTACCTTCTCCATCACAATATCGACTCTAGCGTATTCTTCGTGCGGCCCCAGATGAATGGTTTCGAATCCGTGCTTCTTGTATAACGCAATCGCAGGAGTCAGTTTGGTATTCGATAACAAGTAGACGCTACTGGCCCCAATTTCCTGTAGTTTCTCTAACACTGCCAGCATCAATCTGTCGGCCAGTCCGCAACGACGCCGATCTACATGGACTGCCATCCTTGCCAACTGGAATACGCCAGCCCCTTGATTGAAGAGCGCGCAGGCGGCCACCACTTTTCCGGCGTCTGCGATTGAAAATACATAGCCGCCATTTTCAATGATGACTTGCGGGTTGTCGGCCAGCGCAATATCTACTGCTTCCAGTGCAAAATACTGTTTTATCCAGGTTTCATTCAGCGCGATAAAATCAGGCAAATGCCAATGATTATTGATTTCCAGCATTTTTAGTATCAACCGATAAAATTCGGACTACAGTCTGCTTTGTGAAAATACTGAAGCACAAGTATTCATAGTGCCAGCCGTATTTCTCGACAGCCTCCTGAAACGCTTTGAACTCATCTTCTCGCCAGTGCTCATTACCTACGTATTCATCAAACAGAATCACACTTCCAGCTACGATTCTTGGTGCGAGACAGTCCAGCACAGTCTTGGTTGAACTATAAATATCGCAATCGATATTCATGAATCTGAGTGGCTCCGGCTGTTGCTGCAAAAATTCCGGCAGGGTCTTATCAAACCATCCGACATGCAGCTTCACATTATTCGGCACCTCAGGAATTTTCCCCTGCGTGGTATAGCTTCCCTTGGGTTCATGATGCCAGGCCTCGGGTAGCCCTTCAAAGCTGTCAAAGCCATGCACCTGCTGATTTGCCAATGCCGCGATCTTGCGAATCGAGTTGCCGTTACGCACACCGAATTCCAACACCAAACCTTCGACTTTCGCTTCATGCAGCCCAATTTCAAACGCATGAATTCTGCTGCCAATCAAACAAGTTTTTTTCTCCTGCCTGAATTCCTTCATATAGCGCCAAGCATCCAGCCGGGCTAGGATTAATGCCGGCCCGGTTTCGACCCGTTTGAACTGTGCTTGCGCGGCTTCTTCATCACCAGCGTAATCCAGCATCACGCCCAGCAGTAGTCTGGCATCCATATCCATAGGAACAAGCTGCACGACTTTGTACAAGCAATCGATTGAAGGCTGGAGATTATCAGCATCCAGCAGCAATGCATGCAGGTTATACCAGGCATCGGCATAGTCAGGCTTCAATCTGATGGCCTCTCGGCAATGCTTCTCAGCGTCACGTATGCGTCCATCAAACTGCAAGGCAAGGGCGAGATTGCTGTGATACTCAGGATTCACAGGATTGATCTTTATCGCACGAGTAATAAGTTTGATAGATTCCTCGATACGATGATCATGCAATGCAACTGCTCCCAATAAAGCCAGTGCATCGGGATGGTTAGGGCTGATTCTCAGCACATGATGATAGCCTGCCTCTGCTTGAGGCAAATGACCGGCCTGATGTAAACGGATAGCTTGCTGCATGACTTGATTGATTGCAGTAGGCCCACTAAGCGGTGATACCTGCTTTCCGGTACAACAATTCTTGTATTTTTTGCCACTACCGCACGGACAAGGATCATTACGCCCCAACCTGCTTGAATTCAATTGACCACCCATGCTTGGACATTACCTTTTACTATTCGTAAACAACTTGTTAAACCGGAACCGCTGCTTCATTTACCTACATCTGAATGTTAATTCACGTTTTCCACCAACGGGACTTTCTGATTTTGCAGTCTCATCATAGCCATTTGGACAGGTTTTTTTGGCTTTACCATGACAATCTGGCCAATTTTCCACAGCACCGCTACAGGACGTCATATAGATTTGCTGCTTTGCATCTAGCATCTTGACTGGTTGTTGCTCACCCTTCATGAGTTGAGCACATCCAGTTAAGGCAATGCATACTGCTATCATCAATTGTTTCATTATTTACTTTCAACAGTATGGGTAAATAAAAACGGCACCCTGAGGTGCCGTTTCAAGCTTTCAAGTCAACTAAGACGGATCTTAGAAGAACAGGATAGCGCCCAAAGCGATAGTCTTGGCATCGCCATCAAAGTTGCTACCGTCAACAGTCAAAGTACGACCGAATGCGGTGCTATCTTCAATGGTGTTGTCAGTGTATTCAGCAACCAAGTTCAGGCTCTTGGTCAATGGG
>PHCD01000167.1 GCA_002842135.1 Betaproteobacteria bacterium HGW-Betaproteobacteria-8
AATCGCGGTGTTCTCGCCGGACGGCAAACTGCTGGCAATCAACCGCACCGGCGCTTTCCAGCTTGGGCTGGATGAGCAGAAGATAAGCGGTATCGAGTTTGACAGCCTGTTTGAAGTTAACCTGGCCAAATTTCTTGATGTGGCCAGACACTCGCTTTCGAGCAAATCCATGCTGGTGTTAAAGAACGGTCTGCGTTTGCATGCCAAGGCCGATCCGGGCATGCATACCCTGGCGACAGCGATTTCGATGCCAAGCAATGGGCAGGACCGATATCAGCCGGCAGCGGAACAACTGCAAGCAGCGGAGATGCCACTCGACCGGCTGGATACCGGCGACAGCATGCTGCGCAAGACGCTGGTGCGGGCACGCAAGGCACTGGGGCATGATATTCCGGTGCTGATCGAAGGCGAGACCGGCACTGGCAAGGAACTGCTGGCCAAGGCGATCCACGAGTCGGGCCAGCGCAAGCAGGGCGCTTTCGTTGCCATCAACTGCGCATCCATACCGGAGGGCTTGATTGAATCAGAACTGTTCGGCCACGAAGAAGGCGCTTTTACCGGCGCGCGTCGTCGCGGTGCGGTCGGCCGTATCCAGCAGGCGCATGGCGGTACGCTGTTCCTTGATGAAGTGGGCGAGATGCCGCTGGCGTTACAGGCGCGGTTGCTGCGCGTGATCCAGGAGCGTGAGATTGTCCCTTTGGGTAGCAACAAGCGCATTGAGGTCGATATTTCCATTATCGCGGCAACCAACCAGCGTCTGCGCACACGCGTGCAACAGGGCGAGTTTCGGGAAGATCTTTATTATCGGCTCAACGGGCTACGCCTGACCCTGCCGCCATTGCGCGAGAGGAGCGATTTGCAGGCGCTGATTCAACGCATCCTGGAAGAAAATCTGGGTAGAAAAGACGTTGTCATTCAGCCCGAAGTGCTGGACCTGCTGCAGCGACACCCATGGCGCGGTAATGTGCGACAGTTGTTTAACGTCTTGCGCTCGGCGCTGGTTTTCATGGAAGACCATGAGCTTGGCATCCAGCATCTGCCGGAAGACTTTTTTGAAGAACTGGATGATGGTAGTCCGGTGCCGCAGATTGCGGCCACGGAGTTGGCAGAAGCCAGTTTGTCTGAGACCGAAGCCGCACTGATCCGGCAGGCGCTGGCTGCACATCAGGGCAATATGACTGCCGCTGCCCGCCAGTTAGGCATCAGCCGCGCGACGATTTACCGCAAATCCAAGCGTTTGAATCTTGTCTAGTTGATGGTCAGCCGGTTGGGTTCAGGCCAGTGTAGCCTGATGCTCCCTGACGGCTTCAGTGACCATGGCGTGTAATCCGCTACCCTGTTTTTCCAGCACGTAGGCGACAAGTTGCTGCCGCATTTTCAGGGCCCAGAAATTCTTGATATGGGCAGCGATGCTTTTCTTGGCGAGTTCGACATCCGGATAGGATTCAAAAAAATCGCCAATCTGGTTGGCCATGACAATAAGACGTTCGATATTCATTTCACTTCCTTGTGCAGTATTCTTTCCGGGCTGCTGTATATGACATGCTGGCTTTGCCGCGCAAAGCCGACCAGCGTAATGCCGCAGTTCTGTGCAATCTTGATGGCGAGGCCGGTAGGTGCGGACATGGCGACCAGGATGGGGATGCCGGCACTGGCGACCTTTTGCACCATCTCGTAACTGGCGCGGCTGGTGGTCAACACGAAGCCGGCTGAATGTTTGCCGGTGCTTGCCCTAACCTTGGCTCTGGCGCCGATCAGCTTGTCCAGTGCATTGTGCCGCCCGACATCCTCGCGCAGGATTTCAATTTCACCTGCAGGATTCACCCAGGCGCTGGCATGGGTGCCGCCGGTCAGTGCCTGCAATTGCTGTTGTTTGCTGATTGCCTTGTAGGCTTTCTCAATC
>PHCD01000168.1 GCA_002842135.1 Betaproteobacteria bacterium HGW-Betaproteobacteria-8
GGCGCAGACGTTGAAACGGATGCGGAAGTCGGCAAGGCATTCGATGTGAACCATCTCAATAAAATAGTTGACTAAAGTAATAAGGTATTCTAGAATTTCGTCTGGATTTCAATAGTGAAATTAAGGTGAAAGCAGCGTCTTTACTGGATTCTCCGGATCATTGTAAAGACGTGAATGAGGACCACAATACTTCAGGAAACTATGTCATGCGATTAACAACCAAAGGCCGTTTTGCCGTTACCGCGATGCTTGATCTCGCGCTGAACGAGCACGACAAGCCAGTGACCCTGGCTGGCATCAGTGAGCGCCAGAACATATCGCTTTCCTATCTCGAACAATTATTCAGCCGCCTGCGCCGTAATGGCCTCGTCAAGAGCGTGCGCGGCCCCGGCGGTGGTTACCTTCTGGCCAAAGGCCAGGATGAAATTTCCGTGTCACTGATTATCAGCGCTGTCGATGAACTGATCGATGCCACCCAATGTGGCGGCCACGAAAATTGCCATGATGAAGGTCGCTGCATGACACATGATCTCTGGACCACGCTTAACAGCAAGATACTGGAGTACCTGTCCGGCGTGACGCTGGCCGACTTGGTAGCCTCACAGGTCGAAGGCAAGAAACTGGTCATGGGCAACCGTCCATGCCCGATGCAACCCGTTATTGAGGCAGTGCCTGCCTGAGCAGACGGACATGATCGGCACAAACATCTATTTCGACCATAACGCCACAACCGCACTGGATGCGGGAGTGTTGGAAATGATGTTACCCTTCATGACACAACAACACGGCAACCCGACAAGCCGCCACAGCTTCGGGCGCCATGCCAGAAGCGCCATCGAACGTGCGCGCGAACAGGTTGCCAATGCAGTGAATGCACACCCGTCCCAAGTGATATTCACCTCTGGAGGCACGGAAGCGAATAATCTGGCGATTACCGGCATCGCCAGCTGTTATGGCATCAGCCAGATCGTCACCAGCGCGATTGAACATCCTTGCGTGCACCGCCCTGCGCTGGCCATGAAACAACGCGGCTGGAAACATGCCCTGCTGGGCGCCGATGAAAGCGGTGTGGCAAATACAGCTCAGCTGAGTACGCTATTGAATACGGAAACCAGCGTCATCTCTGTCATGCTGGCCAATAATGAAACCGGCGTCATGCAGCCAATCGCCGAGCTTGCTGAAATTGCGAGGCGTCATGGCGTCACCCTGCATACCGATGCGGTGCAAGCGCTGGGCAAGATCAAGGTAGATTTCGTCGAACTGAATGTACACGCGATGACACTCTCCTCGCACAAGATCAACGGCCCACAGGGCGCCGGCGCATTGATTCTGGACAAGCGTATCGACATCCAGCCGATTATCCATGGCGGCGGTCAGGAGCGCGGTTTACGTAGCGGCACGGAAAATGTCGCAGCCATTGTCGGTTTTGGTGCGGCTTGCGAACTGGTTCAATCCAGACTATCGCAGCACGACGGGCATATCCGCCCGTTGCGCGAGCGCCTGGAAAACGGTTTGAACAAACTGGGCACGGTGATATTTGGCGCAGGTGCCGAACGGCTGCCGAATACCAGCTTCTTCGCCTTTAACGAGATTGATGGCGAGACCCTGGTCATGGCGCTGGACCGCAAGGGATTTGCCGTTGCCAGCGGCTCCGCCTGCTCCAGCGACAGCTCAGACCCAAGCAGCGTGCTGCTGGCCATGGGCGTAGAACCCGATCTGGCCAAAGGCGCGATACGCGTCAGTTTGGGCATGCAAAACAACCAGGAGCAGATCGATGCGTTTCTGGCAGTGCTTGAACAAGAGATTACAAGGTTGCGGCAATTGACCGCCATTGCAGTATAAGTAGTTGAAAGTTATTTAATTTAGGATCAATGATGACTGTAAAAACTCCAATCT
>PHCD01000169.1 GCA_002842135.1 Betaproteobacteria bacterium HGW-Betaproteobacteria-8
GAAATCGTTGCGATCGTACTGCATGGCAATCAGCTTGTTGACGATATCGCGCTGGCTGATTTTCATGCCCTGGTGAATATGCAGCACCATGCCGTGATACTCGCCGGGATCGCCGATGCCGTAGATCGCCGAAACGGTTGCCACAATCACGCTATCTTCCCGCTCCAGCAGTGCCTTGGTAGCTGAAAGCCGCATCTGCTCGATGTGTTCGTTGATACTTGAATCCTTCTCGATGAACAAATCGCGCGAAGGCACATAGGCTTCAGGCTGATAGTAATCATAGTAGGAAACGAAGTATTCCACCGCGTTGTTCGGGAAGAATTCGCGGAATTCGGAATACAGCTGGGCGGCCAGGGTCTTGTTCGGCGCCATGACAATGGCCGGGCGGCCGATCTGCGCAATCACGTTGGCCATGGTGAAAGTCTTGCCGGAACCGGTGACACCGAGCAGCGTCTGGTATTTCATGCCCTGATTAATGCCGCTCACCAGCTTTTCAATCGCCTGCGGCTGATCTCCTGCGGGCGGGAAAGGCTGGTGCAACTCATATCTGCTGTTGGGATAGGTAACGATCACATCATTGACCTTAAATCGAAAGACTTATTTTAACAGGGCTTGCCATACCACTCGCCATCTTTGCGTCACGCCATGGAACGCCAGAACTTTGATTAAAGTTTCCAGTCATCAACTATGGGGCTGACGAAACCCGTTCATCACTCTGGGGAACAACATGCGTTACTTTCTTGTACTGATAGCATGCCTTAGCTATCTGCCTGCTGCGTATGCTTACGATCGGGCAAAACTGCTGGAATCCTTCTTCTCGTCCGTCATGGTTCGAGGCTATAAAACGGATGGTGGCCTGGCCTACGGTTCCGGTGTTGTTGTTGGGGAGAACAAAGTACTCACCAATTGCCATACGTTCAGGGAAACCGACCAGGCTTGGGTTTCCCGTGGTGAAGACACCTTCAATATCGTCTCGGTTCAGGCAAACCGCTGGCACGACCTCTGCCTGCTGAAAACTGAAGGGCTCAATGTCGACCCGGTCAAAATCGGTGCGGCCAACAGCCTGAAAAAGGGACAGCCTGTCATTTCCATCGGCCATTCCAGTGGCGTTCCCACCCCGCTCACTTCGAACGGCACGGTCAAATCCCTGTTTGAAATGAATAAGGGCAATGTCATGCGCACCACGGCGAGGTTCGCGCTTGGCGCAAGCGGCAGCGGCCTGTTTGATGATGAAGGCCGCCTGATTGGCATCAACACCTTCAAGACCGGTGGCCGCAATGCATATTTCTATGCACTGCCAATCGAATGGCTGGCAGAACTGGAAACGCGCGAAGTTGAGACCAGGTTCCCCATTCAAGGCGATGCTTTCTGGGAAGGATTCGTCCCTGACAGCATGCCCTACTTCCTGCAAATCGCCAAACCAGAGCTCACGGAAGACTGGGATGATCTGGAAAAGGTAGCTGCACGCTGGACCAAGGCAGAACCTGCCAACACCAATGCTTGGTATGAACTCGGCCTGGCTCAGGAAAAGCTGGGCAAGAATGCAGAAGCGGAAAAAGCCTATCGAAAATCGGTCGAATTGGATGCTGGCAATACAGACTCACTGTTCCGCATCGGTGTCATGGCATTCGCCAAGGGCGACACCAATGAAGCGAATGCCGTCAGCATGGCGTTAAACGGCATCGACAAAAACATCGCGGCAGAATTCAGCAAGGCAATAAATTGCCCGACAAGCTGTTGATTTTCGGTGGCTTGCCAGTTACGCCGGGTTGAATTTGTGAGTAAAATTACATTTTTTCTTGCATCTTCAACCTTTTTCAAGGATTTCGATCTTGTCGCAACCCGAACTGGTACTTTCCAAGCGCGTTCAAAGCATTAAAGAATCACCCACG
>PHCD01000051.1 GCA_002842135.1 Betaproteobacteria bacterium HGW-Betaproteobacteria-8
GGGAGTGGGTATGGTGATGCAGTTGATAAGAAAAATGGGCTTGTTCCTCATCCTGGGGCTCAATTCATTCGCAGCAATTGCGCAGGAGGCCAAGTGGAATTTGCCCGAGCCGGTCACACCTGTAGCAAAAGATATTTTCCAGATTCACAATCAGTTCATGCTGGTGATTTTTGTGATGTTCATCGTGGTGCTGGCCATCATGATCTATTCGATAATCAAACATCGCAAGAGCCGCGGACATAAGGCTGCGGATTTTACCGGGCCGACGACCAAGTCGCAGATCGCCTGGACGCTGGTGCCATTCGCCATCCTGCTTTATATCGACTTCATTCTCATGGGTATTCCTGCGGTTCACAGTATCCAGCTGATGGAAGATACCAAGCAGGGCGCGGACATGGTGGTGAAGATCACGGGCTCGCAATGGCGCTGGCAATACGAGTATATGGACGGCGATGCTGAGGGTATCAAGTTCGTCAGCAACCTGACGACGCCACAGGATCAGATCAACAATCAGGCTGAAAAAGGCGAGAACTACCTGCTTGAGGTCGATAACCATTTCGTGGTGCCGGTCGACAAGAAGGTGCGTGTGCTGATTACGGCCAATGACGTGATCCATACCTGGTGGGTGCCGGCTTTCGGTTCCGCTCGCGATGCGATCCCGGGCTTTCTGCGTGAGACCTGGATTGAGGTGGAGAAGCCGGGGACTTACAGGGGGCAATGCAAGGAACTCTGCGGCAAGGGTCATGGCTTCATGCCCATCGTCGTTGATGCCGTGCCGGAGGAAGAGTTCAAGGCCTGGGTAGTTGCCAAGAAGGGTGAGATGGACGCGGCCACCGCCGGTGCGGATAAGGAGTGGACCAAGGAAGAGCTGATTGCGCACGGTAAAGGTGTTTATGAGAAGAACTGTGCCGTATGCCACCAGGCGAATGGTCAGGGCTTGCCGCCAGCGTTCCCGCCATTAACCGGCAGCAAAATCGTGGCAGGGCCGAATTTTGATGCCGATGGCAAGCTATTGGTAGACAGTCATCTCGACCGCGTCTGGAACGGCAAGAACATCATGCCTTCCTGGAAAGGCACGCTCAACGATGTCGATATCGCTGCTGTCGTGACCTATGAGCGCAATGCGCTGGGTAACGCCGTTGGTGATGTGCTGCAACCGGCGCAAGTCAAGGCATTACGTTAAAAAACCGATCAAGTTTTGGGGTTAAGGAGAAAGCAATGAGTTATGCAAGCACTGCGGGCCATGACGAACATCATGACCACCCAACCGGCATCCTGCGTTGGTTGACCACGACTAACCACAAAGATATCGGGACGATGTATCTGATCTTTTCGCTCATCATGTTTATGGTGGGCGGCTTCATGATTCTTGCCGTGCGTGTGGAGTTGTTCCAGCCCGGCTTGCAACTGATGCAGCCCGAGTTTTACAACCAGCTGATCGGCGTGCACGCGCTGGTCATGATCTTTGCGGCGTTGATGCCGGCGGCTACCGGCTTTGCCAACTGGATGCTACCTCTGCAGCTCGGGGCACCCGATATGGCGCTGCCGCGGCTAAACAACTGGGGTTTCTGGCTGCTGCCGCCCGCGGCCATTCTGCTGACACTACCGTTTACGCTGGCATTGTTCGGCATTGGTGACGGCGCGATCGCTACCGGCTGGACCTTCTATGCGCCACTTTCGGTGCAGGGTGGCATCGGTGTCGATTTCGCCATCTTTGCCGTGCATATCCTGGGTATTTCCTCGGTCATGGGTTCCATCAATGTCATCGTCACCATTTTCAATATGCGCGCACCCGGCATGACGCTGATGAAGATGCCGATGTTCGCCTGGGGCTGGCTCATCACCGCCTTCCTGCTGATCGCCACGATTCCGGTGCTGGCAGGCGCGGTGACCATGCTGTTGACCGACCGTCACTTCGGCACACACTTCTTCAATGCGGCCGGTGGCGGTGACCCCATCCTGTTCCAGCATCTGTTCTGGTTCTTCGGCCACCCCGAGGTCTATATTCTGCTGTTACCGGTATGGGGTTTCATGCCGCAGATTCTGCAGACATTCGCACGCAAACCGATGTATGGTTACAAGGCCCAGGTCTATTCCTTTTGGGGGATTGGCGTGCTTTCCGTGATCGTCTGGGCGCACCATTTCTTCACGGTGGGTATGCCGGTGCCGGCGCTGATCTATTTCATGTTCAGCACCATGGCGATTTCCTTGCCGCTGGCCGTGCTTTTCTTCTGCTGGATTGCCACCATGTGGCGCGGTTCGATAACCTTTGAAACGCCCATGCTGTTCGCTGTCGGCTGGATCATCCTGTTCGGCATCGGCGGCCTGACCGGTCTGGTGCTGGCGGATGTGGCGGCAGATGCGCAATACCACCATTCCTATTTTGTCGTGGCGCACTTCCACTACACGCTGTTTGCCGGCGGCATCATGGGCATCATGGCTGGCGTGTATTACTGGCTGCCGAAGATGACGGGTCATATGTACAACGAAAACCTGGGCAAGTTGCATTTCTGGCTGACCGCCATTTCGTTCAACCTGACCTTCATCCCGCAGTTCTTCCTCGGCTTGGCCGGTATGCCGCGTCGCATCCCGGACTATGCGCTGCAGTTCGCTGATTTTAATGCAGTGTCGACGGTGGCTGCGCTGGTGTTGGGGCTGTCCCAGTTGCTGTTTGTCTACAACATTGTCAGCTGTGCACGCGGCGGCAAAAAAGCCTCGGACAAAGTCTGGGAAGGCGCAGATGGCCTGGAATGGACGTTGCCATCGCCTCCTCCATACCACAGCTTTACCGAGCAGCCTGTTATCAAGTAATCCCGGCGCGGTACGCGAAGTCGCGTACCACGTTGATATGACGCACACAAAGAAAGCGCTATGAAAGATCAGGATAAGGACAGACGTAAACGCAGTATCAGGCTTGGATTGATTTTTGGGATGTTGGCGTTAATCGTCTACCTGGGGTCGATGTACATGCTATGGGTACAATGACGCGCATTGAGGCAAGGCAGGAAGCCAATCGCCGGCTGGGGCTGAAGCTGCTCTGGCTGGTGGGCGGCTCCATCTTGTTTGCTGCCTCGCTGGTGCCGCTCTATGACGTGTTTTGTACTGTCACGGGGCTTAACGGCAAGACAGCAAACACAGCTGCGCAATCGGTAGCGGCGGTCGATGAGAATCGCTGGGTCAAGGTCGAGTTCACCAGTAGCGTGATGCCGGGCTTGTCCTGGAATTTTCATCCGCAACAGAACAGCATCATGGTGCGGCCGGGCAAGATCGAGACCGTGCTGTTCGAGGCCCGGAACATGACCAATCAGGTAGTGGCTGGCCAGGCAGTGCCCAGTGTAAGTCCGGGTTCGGCCAACACCTATTTGAAGAAAATTGAATGTTTCTGTTTTGTCAGGCAGGAGTTGCAGCCGGGTGAAACCAGGCTCATGCCATTACGCTTTTATGTCAGTCCGGATCTGCCGGAAAAAGTAGAAGCAATTACGCTGTCCTATGCATTCTTCAGTGCAGTGAAGAATGCCGAGCAGGAAGAACGCGCAGCCTTTTAAGCTGGGCAAAGATAATAATCAGATAAATAAGTACGGGAGCTAATGCATGGCTACACATTCTGGAAATCATTATTTTGTACCCAACCCGAGTCTTTACCCGGTGTTCATGTCGCTGGGTATATTCACGTTGGCCGCTGGTTTCATTTTCAGCATGAACGACTTCCATGCAGGAAAATGGGCGATGCTGGCCGGTGCGCTGCTGATCATCCTCATGACCTTCCGCTGGTTGGGGAAGGTCATCGCGGAAAGTGAAAGCGGTTCTTACAAACACTGGGAAGACAAATCCTTCCGCTGGGGCATGATCGTTTTCATCTGTTCGGAGGTTGCCTTTTTTGCCGCCTTCTTCGGGGCATTGTTCTACACACGGATGATTTCCGTGCCAGAACTGGCGAACTTCGATCCCGACTTCACCATGTACAAGGATTTTACAGCGGCTTGGCCTTCACTCGGGCCGGGTGGTGACGTGATCCGTTCAGCCGGCGCTCTGGAAAGCTATGCGCCAAACCCTGATTTCAGCCCGATGGGTGCCTGGGGTCTGCCTGCCATCAATACGCTGATTTTGTTGACATCCGGCGCCACGATCACCTGGGCGCACTGGGGCTTGGTCAAGAACAACCGCAAGCAACTGGTGCTGGGCATGTTCCTCACGGTGGCGCTCGGTATCGCCTTCCTGTTGTGCCAGGCCTATGAATATCAGCATGCCTACAGCGAACTGGGCCTGACCTTGGGAGCCGGTGTGTATGGCAGCACCTTCTTTATGTTGACCGGCTTCCATGGTTTCCACGTGACACTGGGCACCATCATGCTGATTGTGATTTTGTTGCGCTGCATGAAAGGCCACTTTACGCCGGAACGTCATTTCGGCTTTGAAGGCGTGGCCTGGTATTGGCACTTTGTCGACGTGGTATGGCTCGGCCTGTTTGTATTTGTGTACTGGTTATAAGCTGGGGAGCTTGAAAAGGGGGCGATGCGAGCGCATCGCCCTTTTTTCTGAAAATAGGGGTACCTCGAAAACCGTAGCGAGCGACTTGAGTGCAACCGCAAGGGTCATGCCCATCAAGTGCCCGCTCCTGCGTCGCGACCTTGATGCCACAAGGCGCACGGAACGGAGAGCCCGAGACATATCAAGTGGATAGGCGAGGGGACGAGTACCGCGTAACGCAGCAATTGAGGCGCGTAGTAGGTTTTTCGAGGTTCCCATATGTTGAATCAGGAGTGGCCGATCAGGCCGGCAGCATAAGCGAGCATGAGGCCAAGGAACAGCAGTATGGAGAGCGTGATTCGAACAGTCAGTGCCTTGGCCGTTCTTTCACTGGCGCCTTTATCCTTCGCCAGGAAGAAAAGTGCGGAAAACAGGCTGCCGACAATTAGTATCAGAACGAAAACGATAGCGAGCTTGATGAGCATTAGAGTCTTCCCGGTAAGTGTCAATTGATTATGCGACGCACATGAGTTATTTGCAATTTCGATTAGCGGATTACCGTTTTCGTCCTGGCCTGGCCGGAACCATACTGATGCTGATCTGTATTCCGCTCTTTATCAAGTTTGGCTTCTGGCAATACCACAAGGCTGAACAGAAGCAGATGTTGCAGGAAATGTATGACCAGGCGCTGCTGGCGGAACCGCTTGCCTTGCCGCTGGTGTTCGAAGATATGCAGCGCTGGCGTTATCGCCAAGTAAAGGTGCTTGGTACATACCGCCCGCAGTACCAGATATTGCTGGATAACCAGGTGGCACAGGAGCGTGCTGGCTATCACGTCATTACCCCATTGCAGATCGGCGCATCGGGGAAATATGTGCTGGTGAATCGCGGTTGGGTGCCGGCCAATGCAGATAGAAGTGTGCTGCCCGTGATTGAAACGCCGGCTGGCGACCAGGAGATAGTCGGTCAGTTGTGGCTGCCCTCTGACAAGTTCTACAGCCTGGAACAGAAACAGGTGGCAGAAGCAGATGCACCATGGCAAACCGTCTGGCAGAACATGGATATGGCCCGTTTTCAGCAGTCGGCGCCGATTGAGGTTTTGCCGCTGGTCATCCGGCTTGATGCCGGGAGCGCGGCCGGTGGCTACCTGAGGGAATGGCCCAGGCCGGCGGAGCGCATCACGACGCACATAGGTTATGCATTGCAGTGGTTCGGTTTTGCGGCAGCAGCATTATTGATTTGGATATTTACCAGTTTCAGACGGCAGGAAAATAAGTAGCATGCAGACAGATAACCCTTTGTTGAACAGCGCAAGCCACCCGAAAAAACCGCAGGGGAGGAAGATGTTGCTGCTGCTGTTCATCTTCTTTGCCGCACCGTTGCTGCTGGTGATTATCATGCATCAACTGGATTGGCACCCATCCGGCGCCAGCCGCGGCAACATGGTGTTGCCGGTCAAGCCGGTCGTCCTGCCTGCGGGTATTGCCGACAGCGAGGCGAATGCTGTTTCGGCGGACTTGTTCACGGATAAGTGGAGCATGGTCTACATCGCCGAGCGGTGCGATGAAGCTTGCGGTCGAAGATTGCATGATATGCGACAGATTCATGCATCAATGGAAAAGCATATTCCGCGGGTGCAGCGCGTTTTGCTGACTTCCGAAGCGGATGTCAGTGCACTCAAGCAAAAGTATCCTGACCTGGTTGTGCTGAACCAGCCTTCCGCACAGCAGGTAGGGTTGATGAGGCAATTCGATCTTCCCGATTCCGCCGCCGGTACGGCGCAACGCGTTTACCTTGTTGACCCGCTGTCTTATCTGATGATGAGTTATCCCATCGGTATTGCCGCCAAGGATATGCGCAAGGATTTGGGCAGGTTGTTGGCCTATGCCTGGGCGGGGTAGTGAATGATGCTGGGTAACGCGGCCACATGGTTCAGACATATCGCGCTTGTCAGCACGCTGCTGGCGGTTTGCGTCGTATCGCTCGGCGCTTATGTCAGGCTGTCGGATGCCGGCCTTGGCTGCCCGGATTGGCCCGGCTGCTTTGGCGCCATGACCGTACCTGAGAGCGAATCGGCGATTAATCAGGCACAAATGGCTTTTCCTGACAGTGATTTCAATCACGGCAAAGCCTGGAAGGAAATGCTGCATCGCTACTTGGCAGGCTCCCTGGGTCTACTGATATTGGTGCTTTGTGTGCTGGCTTGGCGTGCGCGCAATTTGATTCAGGTTTCAGCCTGGACGCCAACGGTTTTGCTCGGCCTGGTGATTATTCAGGCCATGCTCGGCATGTGGACGGTGACCATGCTGCTTAAGCCTGCCGTGGTCACGGCACATCTGCTGGGAGGCATGGCAACACTGGCGCTGCTGACCTGGATTACGCATCGGCATTGGGGCGTGGTTTCCAGGCGATTCGTCCGCTCCGGCGGTTTGCGCTTGTGGATACGTGGCGCGGTGGTCATCCTGTTTGCCCAGATACTGCTGGGTGGCTGGACCAGCACCAATTATGCTGCGCTAGCCTGTACGGATTTCCCGACTTGCCACGATGCCTGGTTGCCTGAAATGGATTTTTCCAATGCCTTTCACTGGATACGCGAACTTGGCGAATCGATAGACGGCACGCCGCTGGAACTGGCAGCGCTTACTGCCATTCAATGGATCCACCGTGTGGGAGCCCTGGTTGTACTGATTTATTTCGGGATTATGGCCTGGTGCCTGATGCGGCTGGAATACATGGGCAAAAGTGGCGCGATCCTGTTGTTATTGCTTATCGTGCAGATTGCTTTGGGGATTGCCAATCTGCTGCTTCACCTGCCGCTGGTGTTGGCAGTCGGGCACAATCTGGTCGCGGCATTACTGGTTATGACCATCATGGTGTTGAATTCAAAAATCACGGAATTGCCAAAATAGGGAGGCCTTATGACGACTATCACCATCGCGAGACTGCAAAAATTCACAGGCCATGTCAGCCATGAATTTCTCAAGTTCTTTCCCTTGTGCAAGCCGCGGGTGACGGCACTGATCGTCTTCACCGCCATGATCGGCATGTTTCTCGCCACGCCCGACATGGTGCCACTGGGCCTCTTGCTGGCGGCAACGCTGGGCATAGGCATGGCATCCGGTGCCGCCGCCGCTTTCAACTGCCTGATAGAGCAGAAGATCGATGCCAGGATGGCACGCACCCGTGGCCGCCCCTTGCCCACAGGGCAGGTGACATCTGTGCAAACCGTGGTCTTTGCCTCGCTGCTGGGCGGTGCCGGTCTGGCGATACTCTATTTCCTCGTCAACCCGCTGACCATGTGGCTGACTTTTGCCACTTTTCTCGGCTATGCGGTGATTTATACGATCTTTCTCAAACCGGCAACGCCACTCAATATCGTCATCGGCGGTGCATCCGGTGCCATGCCGCCAATATTGGGCTGGGCTGCGGTCAACAACGTGGTCGGGCCGGAAGCGCTGATCCTGTTCCTCATCATCTTCGCCTGGACCCCGCCGCATTTCTGGGCTTTGGCATTGTATCGTCGTGCCGAGTATGCCAAGGTCGGCATGCCCATGCTACCGGTCACGCATGGTGAGGAGTTTACCCGCCTGCACATTTTGCTCTATACCGTGATTCTGTTCGGCGTTGCGTTGATGCCCTACGGCTACGGCATGAGCGGCCTGATTTATCTTGCTTCGTCACTGGTGCTCAACACGGTATTCATGGTCTATGCCGTCAAGCTGTATCGCAAGTATTCGGACGAGTTGTCGCGCAGCATGTTCCGTTATTCCATCCTGTATTTAAGCCTGCTGTTTGCCGCGCTGCTGGTGGATCATTACTGGTATTTCGCGCTGTAAGCCGGCAGTGGTTCACGCCACCCCGCCTGGGCGATATAATATAAGCCTAAGCGGGGTGTAGCTTAGCCTGGTAGAGCGCCGCGTTCGGGACGCGGAGGCCGGAGGTTCGAATCCTCTCACCCCGACCATGAGTTTGTGCGTGCTGTATGCACATTGTGACTGTACCCATAAAATGTCTCCAATTGACACTTTATGGTTCGCTTTGGCAGGATTACTCAGGCTTCTGCATTGCAATTACAGCAGTTTGAACTGCTTCTGCGATTTCTTTTGCGAGTTTTTCATCCGCAACCGCACGTGCCAGCGTGACACCTCCCGTCAACATGGCAAGAGTGACCCATGTTCTGTCTATTACATCTTGTTCCTTGCCGCCGCTAGCCAGATCGACGATCTTGAGCAACTCGGTTTGAAATAGGGTGCGTAACTCTTCGTCAGAACGTCCTATCTCAGGCGTCAAGCTTTGTAGCGCGCAGCTTTCGGTCAGATCGCAGGTGCGCTTCTGGTTCATATAGAAACTTGCGAATGCCTGCCACCAGTTGTTGCCGTATTGCTGTTGCAACCCGGATATGGCTGTGCTTACTTCATCAAGTCCAGAGACGATGGCGGCTGAGAACGCGGCGCGTTTTGAATCAAAGTGGCCGTAGAAGGCGCCGGATGTAACACCAGCTTCCTTTGCCAGGCCATCAACCCCAATACCACTATAACCGCCTTTTCGAAAGCAGCGCCCTGCGGCAGCAATAATGCGATCGCGCGTCTGTTCTTTTTGATCAACTTTGTACCTGGCCATATCCACTCCAATCCTAATCGACACAATTATATCAATGAATAACGTTCGTTACACTTGACAACATAACGATCGTTATCTTAAATTAATATAACGGTCGTTATTTAATGGCCGTTAACAATGCAAGTACTTTAAAAAGGAGATATAGCAATGCCGATTCAAATTATCGCAACCGAGGGAATATTTACAGAAAGCGCCGAGAAGGAGATGTTCGAGGCTGTCACTAACTTGTTTCTGAAGCATCATGATCTCATTGGAAACAAATTCATGACGCCTAACGTGATTGGGGAAATTACAGTCGTCCCGCAAGGCAGAACGTTTGCAGGTGGCAAGCCAGACAAAATTGTCATCATCGAGTTAAAGGCACCGTCGTTCGCACTCACTTCGCAAGAACAAAAACAATCGTTTGTTAGGGAGGTGACGGAATTTGCCCTGAAAGCTTCCAACGGACTAGTTTTGCGTGAGCGTGTTTACGTAAACATGGTGTATGCGGTTGACGGCCTGTGGGGAATAGGCGGGCGCGCATTTACCAATCAGGAATTGGGGGAGGCAATTGCCGGTAAAAGTGTCAGCTAACTGGAGAGTGTAAACATGAAACAGGTGAGGCCGTGAATGGCCTCACGCAAAAGAAGGAATTTTTCAGGAAATTATAAATAACCTAACAGACTTGGGACGAAACTATGAAAAGAATAACTTTGTTGGTGATATTGGTGGCGGCAATGAGTCAGTTCATGTCGCTGGGATACAGTAAAGAAAAGGCCCAGCGCAAAATTACCGAAGTGTCGCGCAAAGTACTGGAAAGAACGGATATGGTTGGCAGTGACGAGGAGTTAAGGTTGATGCTGGTAGAGTTCCCGCCGGAATATTCGAATGTTGCGCACAGCCATCCAGTAGCTGGACTTTGTTATGTGATTGAAGGTACGGCTGAATCGCAGTATGAAGGTGAGGAATTGAAAACGATACATGCTGGCGACTCTTATCAAGACTCAGCAACAAAAAAACATTTGTTGTTTAGAAATGCCAGCAAAACAGAAGCCCTGCGATTTATATGCGCGGCTAAAATAAATAAAGAAACAGCATTCATGCAGCCACTGTAATTGATGTGGATGATCGTGGGGAAAGGCTGACATATAAAAATCGGCCTTTTGTTGATTATGGCGCGCCCGACAGGAGTCGAACCTGTGACCTTTGGCTTCGGAAACCAACACTCTATCCAACTGAGCTACGGGCGCGTAATGAAAATAAGCTGTGAATTATAGCAAACGCCCATCAGCTTGTCCTTTTGTCCGGATTGCCTTATCAGTATAATCAGGGTTTCGAAAACGTTTAGGCATTTTTTATCATGAGTGATCAGCACCACGACTTCCCAAAGACGACCGTCCCTCAGGTTCTGCTAGCCACGATCGGTGGTTTGTTAGCGCCGCTTCTGGTGATTATTTTGATTGTTAAATTAGTGATGGGTATCGATGCATCGCATATTCCGGATGCGGAGCCTGCCGCCGGTTCGGCTGGTGTGGAAGAGCGGATCAGCCCGGTCGCAGAGGTTGATGTGGTGGCTGTGGATGCGGTGAAAGTGACACTTTCCGGTGACGTGGTGTACCAGCAGAACTGTCTGGCCTGTCATGGCAGTGGCGCTATGGGGGCTCCCAAGTTCGGAGACAAGGCTGCTTGGGCACCTCGAATTGCACAGGGCTATGAATTACTGGTCAAGCACGCGACTGAAGGTATCCGCATGATGCCGGCACGCGGTGGCAATGCAAATCTGAGCGATGCTGAAGTGGCTAATGCCGTGGCTTATATGGCGAACGAAGCCGGTGCCAAGTTTACAGCGCCAGGTTCCGATGCTCCGGCAGCCGCTGAAGAAGCTGCCCCGGCTGAAGCGGTAGTAGAAGAAGCACCTGCCGCCAAGGCAGAATCCAAACCGACGGAGGCAGCGGCTGTTGCTGCGGCGCCAGTAGCCAGTATCGGCAAGTCAGGTGAGCAGACCTATCAGGCGGTATGCGCCATGTGTCATGGCTCGGGCCTGATGAATGCGCCGAAACTCGGCGACAAGAATGCATGGTCTGCCCGTATCGCACAGGGTAAGGATACGCTGGTTCAGCACGCTGTTCAGGGCATCCGCATGATGCCGGCCAAGGGCGGCAATCCTTCTCTCAGCAATGATGAGGTGGCGCAGGCTGTGGTCTACATGGCTAACCAGAGTGGCGCAAGTTTCTAACTTTATGTTCGATATCCGCAGCTGGTCGTTCTGGCTGGCTGCAGCAATTTTCATGTAAGTCATGGCAACCTACGCAATCGGCGACATTCAGGGTTGCTTTCATTCATTCCGGAACCTGTTAAAACAAATCGGCTTTCGGCTCGAATCAGACCGCCTTTGGCTGGTCGGCGACATCATCAATCGCGGCTCCGCTTCGCTGGAGATGCTGCGCTGGGTCTATGAGCAGCAGGATGTCCTGGACATGGTGCTGGGCAATCATGATCTGCATACGCTTGCGGTTGCCGAGGGTTACGTGCCGCAGCATAAGAGCGATACGTTGCAGCCATTGCTGGAAGCGGCCGATGCTGAGCGGTTGTTGACCTGGCTGCGGCATCAACCGCTTGTTCATCAGGCACAAGGCTTTCTGATGGTGCATGCCGGCCTGCTGCCGCAGTGGAGTGTCGAGGATGCGTTGCGATTGGCGGGCGAGGTGGAATCGGCGTTAAGAGGTGCCGGCTATCGCGACTATCTTGCCCAGATGTACGGTAACCAGCCGCTGCAATGGCATGAGTCGCTGCAGGGCATGGATAGATTGCGCCTGATCACCAACGTCATGACACGTATCCGTACCTGCACGCCGGCGGGTGAGATGAATCTCAAATTCTCCGGCACGGTGTCGAATATCCCGGCCGGCTATCTGCCATGGTTCGATGTGCCGCACAGAAAATCTGCCGACACGACGATAATATTCGGCCATTGGTCGGCGCTAGGCCTGCAACAGCGCCCCAACCTTTATGCGTTGGATACTGGCTGCCTGTGGGGCGGAAAATTGACCGCCATGCGGCTGGAAGACCAGGCAATCTATCAGGTGCCGTGCGCTGCGGAAGACTCACCGCTGCAGATTTGAGCTGCCGCTGATGACCTCTCTGGTTATCGAAGCCAGGTTCCTGCGGTCATAATCGGCTGCATTGATCGGCTCGGCAAACCTCAGTACCACCGTTGCCTGCCTCTGCCGGATAATGTTGCGTATGGATTCGATCAGGCTCATCTCTCCCCAGTAGGACATTTCCGTGTTGACCCCATTCTCAGCATCGGGATAGCGGATACTGAACGGGCGCACTTCGGAGTTGGCTTCTATCGCCGCCTGTAGCAAGCTGCCCTTGAACGGTTTGATTTCGGTGCCGTCTGTGGTGGTGCCTTCCGGAAAAAAACAGATGCAGTCGCCAGCCTGCAAAGCCTTTCTGGTGGTGTCGACCATCTTGCCTGCTTCGTGGCGCTTTTCGCGATCAATGAACAGGGTGTTCACGCTGGTGGCAAAAAAGCCGAATACGGGCCATTGCCTGATTTCAGATTTGGCGATGAACCTGGTGGTGTGAACGCTATTGAGCGCGTGGATATCCACCCAGGAAACATGATTGGCCACAAACATGGTGTTGCTCAGCGCTTGCTGTGGTACTACGCCTTCGGTGATGACCTTGATATTGAGCAAGTCCAGCAGCGATGTAGACCAGCGGCTGATAACCAGATTGCGCTTCCGGGAGTTGAGCCTGCGCAGAATGATGCCGGCAACAAAAACGCCGTATAGTGTGTGTAACACTATACGGCCCATGCGGAACAATTGGGTGAGTTTGGAGGCGTGCTTTTTCTGCAAGGTTATTTCATGAAATGGCTGGCATAGCGCCTGTTGAGTCGCGATAAAGGTAACATAATCAGCATGTCCGCGGTATTGAAATCAGGATCCCATGCCGGTTCGCCGCAGATATAGGCACCGAGTCGCAGGTAGCCCTTGATCAG
>PHCD01000170.1 GCA_002842135.1 Betaproteobacteria bacterium HGW-Betaproteobacteria-8
GGGGGTGGAACTGGTCGAAGGGCAGGATCTCTTTGTACGCAACAATGCCGTGTATATGCGGACGACCGAAGGCCCGAAGCGGGTGGATGTCATCTACCGCCGTCTCGATGATGATTACCTTGATCCCCTGGTATTCAAGCCGGATTCCATGCTTGGTGTGCCGGGCTTGCTTTCGGTTTATCGTAACGGTGGTGTCACGCTGGCCAACGCGGTCGGTACCGGTGTGGCGGATGACAAGGCTACCTACATCCATGTGCCGGACATGATTCGTTTTTACCTGGGCGAGGAGCCAATTCTCTCGAATGTGCCGACCTATGAACTGAGCAAACCGGATGATCTGAAGTATGTGCTGGAGCATCTGCCGGAACTGGTGGTGAAGGAAGTTCAGGGCTCGGGCGGCTACGGCATGCTGGTCGGTCCGGCCGCTACAAAAAAGGAAATCGAGGAGTTCCGCCTGCGCATCCTTTCCGCGCCGGACAATTACATCGCGCAGCCGACGCTGGCGCTATCCACTTGCCCCACACTGGTGGAGCAGGGCATCGCACCGCGTCATGTCGATCTGCGGCCTTTCGTGCTTTCCGGCAAGACGGTGACACTGGTGCCTGGCGCGCTCTGTCGTGTGGCGCTGAAAGAAGGTTCGCTGGTGGTCAATTCCTCACAGGGCGGCGGCACCAAGGATACCTGGGTACTCGAAAATGCTTAGTCGTACTGCCGATCACCTCTACTGGATGGCGCGCTATATCGAGCGTGCAGAGAACATGGCACGCGTGCTGGATGTCACCTACAACATGTCGCTGGTACCCAACGCCGCCGAAAGTGAAGCCGCGCTATGGGAGCCTGCCTTGCAGATTGCCGGCAATGTTGACGATTTCGAAGCCAGGCATGATACGTACTGCGCTGCCAATGTGATTCACTACCTGGCCATGGATCAGAACAATCCTTCCAGTATCTTCAGTGCCTTGCGCAGTGCACGGGAAAACGCACGTGCGGTTCGCGTCGCACTCTCGGCGGAAACCTGGGAGAACATCAACACGCTTTGGCTGGAGTTCGGTCAGTTTCAGGCGAGCGATATCACCGAGTCTGGCCTGAGTGAATTCTGCGACTGGGTAAAATCGCGTTCGCATTTGTTTCGTGGCGTCAGTTTCGGCACCATGCTGCGTGACGATGCCTTTCGTTTTGTGCGTTTGGGTACCTTTATCGAGCGGGCGGACAACACCGCTCGCCTGCTGGACGTGAAATATCACCTGCTGTTGCCGGATGAGGAAGAAATCGGTGGCGCTGTCGATTATTACGAATGGAGCGCCGTGCTGCGTTCTGTTTCGGCATTCCAGGCTTATCAGAAGATATTCAGCGATACCATCGAACCTTGGCGTGTCGCTGAATTGCTGGTGTTGCGAGACGACATGCCGCGCTCGCTACACGCCTGTTTTGACGAGATCACGCCGATTCTGGAGCAACTCTCCGGACGCCGTAGCAGTGAATCCAGGCGCATTGCCGGCGAGATGCATGCGCGTCTGCATTTTGGACGCATGGATGAGATTTTCCAGGATGGACTGCATGAGTTCCTCGAAGGCTTTGTTACCAGCAACAATAATCTGGGCATGGAGATACAACGCAGTTTCCTCAATGCGCCCTAGCTTATGCAACTGAATATCGAACACCGCACCCATTACCGCTATTCTGACTTGGTCAATTACACCATCCAGCAACTGCGCCTGACCCCGAGCGATGGTTTCGGCCAGCGTGTGCGGCATTGGGAAATCCGGGTCAATGGCCATCTGCATCGTTTTCAGGATGCACATGGCAATGCGACACATACGCTGGTGCTGGATAACCCGCATGACGAAATTTGCATTGTCGCTACCGGTGAAGTGGAAACCGG
>PHCD01000171.1 GCA_002842135.1 Betaproteobacteria bacterium HGW-Betaproteobacteria-8
GGTATACAAACGCACGGATGAATCTTTACTGGTAGGCATAAAAAATAGCGGTACAGGGCGGTTGCATACGCCTATTGGGTTTGATACAGGCATCAATCTGCCCGCATCAATTCCGGACAACTCAATTGTAATGATTGGAAGATGAATGAACGAACAAAACGAAAACTATCTGGCCAATGTGATTCTCTCCCTGCTTCGCAGTAATGTGAATTTTACTGACATGCAGATTGGCTCAGATGAGCCTATCAAGTTAAAGACCTCCAAAGGTTGGATTAATGCGTTAATCAACCATGATGGAGCCGACATAGAGGCGCCTCCTATGCCTGTTGTACCAACTATGGAGGATGTCCAGAATTTTGTCTCCAAGATTGATGAGAATTATGTAGAGAACCTGAAGGTTAAAGACATCAACAGGCCTTTAGAGTTAACGGAATCTCGTCTGAGAATCAATGCCTATTTAACCAAAGCTGGCGAGCAGTTGCGTGTAGCAATACGTCGCATCAACAAGAAACCGCCAACCTTGATTGAAACCGGGTTGCCTGCCGGCGCTCGCATCCTTACAGAAAACTCTAGCGGCCTGATTCTTATCTCAGGGGCAACCGGATCTGGCAAAACGACAACAATGGCTTCCATGCTGGATGATGTGATTAACCCAACCAGAAATTCACACGTCATTACAATTGAAGATCCGATCGAGTATGTTTTTGAGGCGAACAAATCTTTCTTCTCACAACGCGAAATCGGCATTGACTGCATTTCTTTTGCGGAAGGCGTTAAATCAGCAATGAGACAGCGCCCGGAAGTTATTGTTATTGGCGAAATACGTGATCGTGATACCGCGGAGCAAGCTTTACTTGCAGGTGAATCCGGACATCTGGTGATTGGTACTCTTCACGCCAATTCTGCTGTCGGGACGGTAACTAAAATGCTTGGTTTCTTTGGGGCCTCGGAACGAGAGTCCAGAATGCAATCATTGGCATCTTGCCTGGTTGGTATCATCAATCAAACCCTCATTCCACGACTAAATGGTGATGGGTATGTGCTTGCTGTTGACCTGGTTGCTAACCACAAACGCGAATATTCAAAACTGATCCAACAACCAGATTCTATGCAAAGCATGCTCGATCGAGCTGATGATGGCGTATCCATCAGTCTTGGTAAATCGGTAATAAAACTCATTGAAAGTGGGGCTATTAGCAAGGCGGACGCTGTTAAGGCTGTGGCTGGCAATGCTGCAGTTTACGATTTAATAAGGAACCTCAAGTAATGGGATTCAGTATGAAAAAAGAAAAAGGTCTTACCTTACTTGAAATTATGATTTCTCTCTCAATTTTGAGTGCGGTTACTTTAGGCGTCGTCAAGCTGATTGATAATGCAAGTGAAGATACCAAAGCGGCCGTAACCGCATTGCATCTGAAAACCGTCGGGATGGCCGGCAATGAATATATCCGAAACAATTACGCTGCAATTACGGGTGTCGCTACGGCCAGTACCCCAGCACTGATTCGCGTATCGGATCTTATTGCCGGTGGATACTTGAATGCTGGCTATTCCTTGCAGAATCCTCGTGGGCAAAACACTTGCCTGCTCGTATTGCAGCCAACAACGAACAATCTTACTGCAATGGTGGTTACTGAAGCCGGCGACGTGATTGATGACCTGACGTTGGGCCAGATAGCCGCCAATGTCGGCGGAGATGGGGGAGGGGTTTACAGCATTGCTCCTGATGTCATTCGCGGGGCAATGGGTGGATGGAGCATTGATTTGGCTGCCAGCCCTTACGATGCGTTCAGAAACGCCAATCATCTTGGCCAACATTGTGATGGGAGCGGCGGCGATATTCCTTTGAATACAGGTCACCCGATGATGGC
>PHCD01000172.1 GCA_002842135.1 Betaproteobacteria bacterium HGW-Betaproteobacteria-8
CATGGCATTCGAGGCATTGAACAATGCAGGGGCGATGGATGCCAACCTGCTGGTCATCCTCAACGACAACGACATGTCGATCTCGCCCAATGTCGGCGCCCTCAACAATTACCTTGCCAGACTGCTGTCCGGCAAGCTTTATGACCGCATGTGGCGCTCCGGTGAAAAAGTGCTGCGGACGATGCCGCCAGTTCTTGAGTTCGCCAAGCGCGCGGAAGAGCATGTGAAGGGCATGATGACGCCGGGCACACTGTTCGAGGAATTCGGCTTCAATTACATCGGCCCGATCGATGGCCATGATCTTGATACGCTGGTCGCCACACTGCACAATATCCGCCAACTGAAGGGGCCGCAATTCCTGCATGTGGTGACGCAGAAAGGTCACGGTTACCAGCCGGCCGAAGACAATCCGGGCAAATATCACGGGGTCGGCAAGTTCGATCCGAGTAATGGCGACTCGGTCGGCGCCAGCAGCAAGAAAACCTACACCCAGGTATTCAGCGAATGGCTGGTGGACATGGCCGGTCAGGATCAGCGGCTGGTCGGTATTACGCCGGCAATGTGCGATGGTTCCGGCCTCAATGATTTTGCAGAGAAATACCCGGAGCGCTTCTTCGACGTCGGCATCGCCGAACAGCACGCACTGACTTTCGCTGCCGGCATGGCCTGTGACGGACTGAAGCCAATAGTAGCCATCTACTCCACCTTCCTGCAACGCGCGTATGACCAGTTGATTCACGACATCGCACTGCAGAACCTGCCGGTCGTCTTTGCCATCGACCGCGCCGGACTGGTTGGCGCAGACGGCCCTACACATGCCGGCAGTTTCGACCTGAGTTATCTGCGCTGCATTCCAAACATGGTCGTGATGGCACCCAGCGACGAAAACGAATGCCGCCAGATGCTATACACCGCCTATCAGCACACTGGACCCAGTGCCGTGCGTTATCCGCGCGGCAGCGGCGCCGGCGTTGCCATCGCAGAGGAGATGTCGGCACTGCCTTTGGGCCGCGGCCTGATACGACGCGAAGGCAAGAAAGTTGCCATCCTGGCCTTCGGCAGCATGGTATCTCCGGCCCTGCAGGCGGCAGAATCACTGGATGCCACAATTGCCGACATGCGCTTTGTCAAACCTCTGGATCTTGACTTGATCAAGGATATGGCCAACAGACATGAACTGATTGTAACCATAGAGGAAAATGCCATCGGCGGTGGCGCTGGAGCCGCAGTCATGGAGGCCTTGCAAGACATGAACATGACTGTTGAAACCTTGTGCCTAGGCCTGCCGGACACCTTCATCGAACATGGCGTGCATGAAACCATGCTGGCCAACTGCGGTCTGAATTCCGAAGGCATTATTGCCTCCATTGAGAAAAAATTAACCTAGTGATATACTCAAGTATTATCTTAGTAGCCCCATCGAGACGAGAAGCTCATGAATCAACCCACCGCCCCATCCATCGAGGATGTACAGAACACCCCCGATACCCGCCATCTTGCGATAGACAAGGTCGGCATCAAATCCATCCGCCACCCGGTCAAGGTCAAGGACAAGACCGGCGGCGTGCAGCACACAGTTGCCATGTTCAACATGTACGTACACCTGCCGCACAATTTCAAGGGTACGCACATGTCGCGCTTTGTTGAGATTCTCAACATGAATGAGCGTGAAATTTCGATTGAATCCTTCGAAACCATATTGCGTGAGATGGTGAAGCGCCTGGAAGCTGAATCCGGCCACGTCGAGATGACCTTCCCCTACTTCGTCAACAAGGCCGCGCCAATTTCCGGCGTACAGAGCCTGCTGGACTACGAAGTAACTTTCATCGGTGAAATCCGGAATGGTGACTTCTACATTACGGT
>PHCD01000173.1 GCA_002842135.1 Betaproteobacteria bacterium HGW-Betaproteobacteria-8
TAATTAGAGCCCGATTATGCAGCTATGCCGGAACGCGGTCAAATCAGGGCGATACCGCAAAAACGGCCCCAATTGTCAAGAAAAATTTGCGTTCAAGACTGGTGATTCGGTATTCAGGACTTGGTGACCAGCACATCTTCCATCATCAAATATTCCAGGTCACAGCCATAGAACATGTTGAGCGCGTCAGTCGGACTGCAGATCATGGGCTCACCTCTTCTGTTGAGCGACGTGTTCAGTACCACGGGCACGTTGCGCAATCTTTCCAGTTCCTCGATCAACGCGTAATAACGCGGGTTGGTCGCCTTGGTCACCACCTGCGCACGCGCCGTACCATCCTCATGGACCACTTCGGGGATGCGTGACTTCCAGTGCTCTGCAACATCGAATGTAAATGTCATATAGGGTGCGGGGTGATCCGTCTGCAGGATATCCTCGGCCACCCTATCCAGCATGCTGGGGCAAAACGGACGCCAGCGTTCGCGATATTTGATCTGGGCGTTGATGCGGTCAGCCACGCCGGGGTGACTGGGGTCGCCAAGAATACTGCGGCATCCCAGGGCACGCGGACCGAATTCCATACGCCCCTGGAACCAGGCCAGCGGATTGCCGTTCGCCAGGATTTCGGCGGCCTTTTCCGGCGCATTCTCGATCCGGGTAAATTTAGGCTTGGCCGGATGCACTTCGCAGGCGGCCAGGCATTCTTCGGTCGTAAAGGCAGGGCCAAGATAGGCATGCTGCATGGGCTCGACCTGTTCGCCCATCTGTGCGGCGACAAAGGTAGCAGCGCCCAGTGAGGTGCCTGCATCGCCGGAAGCCGGTTGCACAAACAACTCCTTGACGCCCGGCATATTGATGATGCGCTGGTTCAACTTGACGTTGAGCGCCACACCGCCCGCCATGGCAATGCGGCCGGTCTCGCGGATGATGTCGCCGACGTAATAGTCAATCATCTCCAGCGCCACGTCTTCCAGCAACTGCTGAACCGAAGCTGCGTAGTGGATGTAGGGGTCATCGATCTCGTCGCCCTGCCGCTTGGGACCGAGCCATTCGATCAACTCGGGCGTAAAGTAATAGCCCTTGCCGTTTTCCTTGTAGCGGCGCAGGCCCACCACATTGACCAGTCTGGTATTGACGCGCAGGTCGCCATCCTTGAATTCCACCAGGCGCGACAAGTCATATTTGCTGGCGTCGCCATAAGGCGCCATGCCCATGACCTTGAATTCGCCGTCCAGCATTTCGAAGCCGAGATACTCGGTAATTGCACCGTACATGCCGCCGAGTGAGTCCGGGTCGTAAAATTCCTTGATCTTGTGGATATTGCCGTTTTCGCCATAGCCGAAAAAGGTCGTGGCGTATTCACCCTTGCCGTCAATGCCGACGATGGCGGTCTTTTCCTTGAAGCCGCTCAGGTGATAGGCGGAACTGGCGTGCGCCATGTGATGCTCGACCGGCACATATCTGGCCTTGCTCAGGCCCAATTCGGCCATCAGGGCCAAAGCCTTGTCGCGATTGCGACGGAACCGGCGGTTACCGTTGAATATGGCATCCAGCGCGCGGTCCGGCGCATACCAGTGGCGCTTGGCATAATGCCAGCGTGCCGCGGAGCTGATGGGGATTTCACCATAGGGGAAAGTCACGATATCCACCTGGTCAGGACGCACACCGGCTTCCTTCATGCAGTATTTGGCTGCCTCGTAAGGAAAGAGGTTTTTGGCATGTTTGTCGCGGATAAAGCGCTCTTCTTCTGCTGCGGCCACAATCTTGCCATCAACCAGAATCGCGGCCGAGGCATCGTGCCCCAGCGCACCGGATAAACCTAGAATAATCATGCTTCAGGACTCACTGACTTCTTCAATT
>PHCD01000052.1 GCA_002842135.1 Betaproteobacteria bacterium HGW-Betaproteobacteria-8
CGGGGATCGGCGGCGTTCCCAGTGACAATGCTTCCAGACCGCGGACCGTACGGGTACCGGTGGCGAACAGGCGCTCGAACTTGAGGCCTTCCTGCATCAATCGGTCCAGGTTCGGCGTCAGATTCTCGCTGTTGCCATAGGCACCAAGATATTTTGCTGACAAGCTTTCCACCGTGATCATGACCACGTTCTTCGGCCGCTTGTGAAAAGGTCCCAAGGTTGAGCGGTCTTCGTCATAGCGGGCATGAATGACCCGTACATCGGGTTTGCGTTTGACGCCGACAGCGGCCAGCACCTCCGACGCCTCGCGTTCCGGCATGGTGGCATAGAAGCGGTTGTAGTCCAGTTCGTTGCGACGCATGGCTGCTGCCAAATTGAACAGGCCGTTAGCGCCAAGTTCCTGGGCATAGGCATTGCCAGCCAGTTGCGCCTGGTCAATATTGGCTGCAACACCGCTAAGCAATGGCAAGGTGACGACCAGGCCAAGCAATGTGACGCGTTTAGGCCATGTATACGGTGCATCCTGAAAGCGGAAATACCGGCTTGAAATCCAGACTATCAGGCTTGCGAGCACGCCGATGGCGGCCATAATCCACGGCACGGGATAAGACTCACGAATATTGCCGATGACTTCTGTGGTGTAAATCAGATAATCGAGCGCAATAAAATTGAAACGCGTGCTGAACTCCTCCCAGAACAGGTATTCCGACACCATGCCGAACAGCAGCGCCGCAACAACCACCCATGCCACCAGCCAGCGCATTGCATGCACCGCCCTGCTTGCGCGCATACGGTTACCCAGCAGGGCAGAGACCAGCAGGAAGCCGCTGACCAGGTAAGCCAGCGTCCAGATATCGAACCAGGCCCCCAGGACAAATACCTTGACCGATTCCAGCAGCGTCATTTCTTCCGGCCCGACTTCGAGCCATAAAACCAGCCTTAACACCAGCCAGCAGGCCAGTGCCATCGCCACCAGAAACACTGGGAACGATAATTTCGTTGTCACAGTTCCGGGAGTTCGCTCCGGTAACTTCTTCATTGCATTCAATCTCATGATACTTCCTGTAGTTTTTCTATCGATGCCGCATCAACGGCACCAGCATTTCGGCCGGCATGCGGCTTTTTTGCCTGTGTGATGGTTGCCAGCATGGCTTTCGATTCTTTGCTCAAACGCTTTTCCTGCCTGTAGGCCAGAAAGAATCGCAGACGGTCCGTCCTGCTGCAGTTGCGGGTGTGTCTGTGCAGAATGCCGAGATCTTTGAGTCCTGCCTTTTTGGCACTCAACCGTCTTCTGGCTTTTTCCAGGTCGATAAAGCACGTCTGGAAGGAACCATCAGCCTGCGCTTTGACAAACAGATGTTTGGGATAAGGACAGCTATGCTGGAAACGATGGGCGTGCATCTGGCGCATGGCCGCCGCCACACTCCCGAAGAGCCGCTTGCGCCTCGCAAAATCCATGCCGGAAAAAATCATTGTTTGGTCATCGCCCAGCGCCTGATAACCCTCCAGCTCACGGGTCACCAGGATGGCGCGCAATTTCCCATGCTCCATACGCTGACCGTAATAAAGCAGCTCTACAGCAGGGATACCATATTTGTTAAACGCCAGGATCTTGCGAAATTCGCGTTCGAAGGTGGGCCGCTGTTGAAAGAAATGCCGCCAGCTTCGGTAGAAATGGTTTTCCTGCCGCTTGATAAAAACATTCGCCTGAGTGCCATCCTCCAGTGACAGCACGGCCTTGCACACCCCACTCCAGCCACCGCGGCGGTAATTGGGCGCTTCAAACCAGTTGTCCTGCTGCAATTGCCAAAGAGCCTCGAAATTATCCGCATGATTCTGTTGCAGCGTGCTGTGCCAGCGCTCGCTGATGTATTCCATATTTTCCATCAGCCCTAGCCCTGGTTCTTACGCAGCACATAGGTACGCCACATGTGGTAGTACTTGATAAAATCCAGCCGCTCGACAACCGTGAAGCCGCTGGCGGCAAACTCCGCCTCTACGGTCGCGGCTGGAACCACAAAGCGATTCTGGTATGGATGCGACTTGCGATGTTCATCCTGCGCCTTGCGGCGCATGGCTTTGTAGTTACCGTCCACCCACAGGGAGACAATCACCGTATCCCTGCTGACGCGATGAAACTCTTTTAGCAGCTTCATCCGCTCTTCTTTTTTGCCTAGGTGATGGACAAAGCGGATGCAGAAAATATTGTCGACAAAGTTATCCGGCACCGGCAATTCAAAGGCAGAAGCCTGGAAAGTGCGGATTCTGCGAGTGATCTCCTTCGGCCGGTTAACCATGCCGGCATCGATCATGGTCTGGTTATAGTCGCTGGCATGAATGATCCGGTCGGGGTCTTCCGCCAGCACATCCCAGAACCGGCCGGTACCGCAAGGCGTATCCAGCACCGACTTCGGGTTGCCGGCCAGACGCAGGGCCTTGCGCGCAATCTGGTGATCGCGCCAGTTGGAAAGCCTGCGCCAGAACTCATATTCGTGCTTCTCGAAATACTCTTGCGCATGCGCCTTGTCATACTTGCCGGTGAACGCCAGCTTATTTGTCTCTTGCTGATTCATTTTGGATTTACCAATCGTTTTCTCTAATCATTAACCCTGCCTATGGCAGGTCTGTGCCGCTGATACTGGCCTAAAGTTTCTTTCTGGCCTCTGCCATGCCCGCCTCGATTTCCTGGCGACGGCCGGCATCCGCATCCTCACGTCCAGGACGGGCAGGTGCGGCCAGTGCCTTTTCGTAGTACTGCATGGCTTGCTCGTATTCGCCGCGTTCACTGAGAAAATCGGCATAGAAGTAGTTAGGGTCTATGCCATTCGGGTTGATCTGCAGCGATTTTTCCAGATAGGCGCGTGCCTTCTTCTTGTCACCAAAACCCAGTGGCCAGCCCGGCACCTTGTAATGCAGGGAACCCAGCGTGGTATAGGCTGAACCCTGCAACGCCTGCGGGTTGATCTTTTCTGCTGCCAGCAACAGGTCGCGTGCCTTCTCGGCCTGCTTCAGCGCGCCCAGCCCGCCCTTGGCCTTGGCATAGCCGCTGAGAATGATGGCTTCCCAGATCATGGCCTCGGGTGCGTTGGCGTGTTTCTCCGTCACCCTGTGAGCGCGCTCTGCCAAGGCTTCAAAAGCCGCTTCCTGCGCATCCTTGCCGGTGTGGTAATTGACCTTGGCCCAGTCATGCTGCAGCTGTACGATATCCGCTGGGAGCTGATCTTCGGCATGGGCTGGGACACCCAAAGCCAGGAATGAAAAACTGCTTAAAAGTACTAGTGCTGTGAATAATTTCCTCATTGCTCTTTCTCCTGTTGAATCACTTGTCAGTGGTTTGAGAACGTGTTGCGTAGGTCTGCGCAATCGCGGTCTGCTTCTTCAGGCCGAGGCTGACCAGGCTGGGAAGAAAACCGTTGAGCCAGGCAAAAAACGATTCCGGCTGACCGATATAACAATCGTGGTTGCCACGCTTGATTGCTTGCAGGATTTTTTCCGCGACGAATTCCGGCTCATCCAGGTTGGTGCCGGTTGCCTTGAACATCTCGGTGGCAACGGCATCGTTGATCGGCGTCTTCACCGCACGCGGTGCGACATAGGTCACGGCGATGTCATTACCGGCCAATTCACGGCGCAAGGCCTGCGAAAACCCGCGCATGGCGAACTTGGTCGCGCTGTAGCTGGCGTAATGCGGAAAACCGATGGAACCGAAAATGGAACCGATGTTGACGATCTGGCCGCTGTTGCGCGCAATGAAATCCGGCAACAGGGCACGTATCAGCTGCATGGGCACCGTCAGGTTGACCTGTATCATCTGCGCGATACGCTCCGGGCTCTGCTGCGCGAACAGCACGAAATCCAGTATGCCGGCGTTGTTGATCAACATGTCGACGCCGTGCATCTTGAGCAATGCAGCTTCGGCAACCCCTTGCGCCGCATGCGCATGGTTGAAATCAGCCACAATGACGCTGACCTTGCCGCCGCGGGACGAAATGACATCAGCCAGGGCCTTGAGTTTTTGCGCGTCATAGCAGACCAGTGCCAACTCAGCGCCTTCTGCCGCCAGCTTCAACGCCAAATGGCGGCCGATGCCGCCGGTGGCGCCGGTGAGCAGTACCCTTTTACCCGCCAGACTCATGCGGCCTCCAGCATTTCTGCCGGCAGGAAACGCTGCCCCAAGTCGCGGAAGATGTCGCCATAGAGTTTGTAAAACATCTTGGCGCTGTCTATTACCATCTGCTGGTCTGCGGGGTCTTCAATACGGTTTGCCAGGGTTTCATAGAAAGCAACGTGGCTGACATCAAGCGAACCGTGCGAGGTCAGGTAAGTGAAAGCCTCTTTGCCCAGACCCAGGCTTTGCTGGATGGCGGCACCGGCCTGCGTTGCCATGGCCGTGCTGGTGCCTTCCAGCACCAGTACCATGCCAAGAAAACCGACCGGATTGACCCGGTACACCATGTCATAAGCGTAAGCCACCATCAGCTCTGTCGCCTGCCCCGGTTTGCCGCGGCGTACTGCCTCGGCATCAGCGCCACAGGCAGCGATATCATTCAATATCCATTCCTGATGCCCCAACTCTTCCTCGATGTATTCCGCCATGCCATTACGCAACCATTCATAGCGCTCAGGCAAACGGCCGCCACAAGCCATGAGCAATGGCGTTGTGTGCTTGACATGATGATAGGCTTCGGTCAGAAAGGCAATATAAGCCTCGAGACTGACCCGGCCGGCGACACCGGCATGCAACAAGGGCAGGTTAAGCAAAGTTTCACGTTCCACTGCTGTTGCAGCGAGCAATTTTTCATACACAGACATCGGATTTTTCCTCATATAAAGTATTGATTCTTGGGGCATAGGCCTGCCAGATCACGTCCCGGCGCAATCTGTAGTTAGGGGTCATCTGCCGGTTCCTGCTGCTGAACGGCGCATCGGCATACAACCATTGGCCTACGCGCGCATAATCCGGCAAGCTGGCATTGACGGTCTTGATGACTTGGTCAATATCCGCGCTGCTGGCACCGGGTGCCGGCACAATCAAGGCCGTGTTCCATGGCTTGGCCTCGCCAAACAGTGCGGCTTGGGCGATTTTTGCTGATTGTGCAAGCTGACTTTCAACCCACTCGGGGGAGACGTTGCGGCCGAAGGAAGTAATGAAGACATTTCTCTTGCGGCCACTGATATGAAGGTATCCCGCATCATCCAGGTAACCGATATCGCCGGTGGCCCAGAAGCGGTTGCCATATTCACTATCGATCATGCCGGTGTAACCCAGCATGGTGCTGCCAGCGACCAGGATCTCGCCGTCATCGGCAAACCTGATCTGCACATGCGGCAAAGGTTTACCTACACTGCCTTCGAGATGCGCATCGGGGGTATTGACCGCAACCACCGAGCAACACTCCGACAAGCCATACCCTTCAAACACGGGCAAACCGGCCTTGGCTGCCCGGTCAAGCAGGGCGTGTGAAACCGTTGCGCCACCGACCGCGATGAAGCGCAGGGTGTCGGGTATCGCCACGCCTGCCTCTGCCATCATCACCAAGGCTTTCAGCAATTCCGGCGTCAGCACCAGCGTCGTGGCCCTGGCCATAAAGATAGCCTGCAGCATTTTCTGCGGATCGAGGCCGGTCGCGCCACTGAGCCCGACCTCTTGCGAGGGCTGAATCACGCTACGAGCACCGGCCAACAGCGGCACATACAAACCCGCAATGTTTTCCAGCAAGGTAGATAGCGGCAAAATGCTGAGATGGATATCTTGCGAACCTGCTTCTGTCGCGGACAGCAGGCTGCCAGCAACTTGTTCCATCGCCGCCAGCCCGAGGCAGACGCCTTTGGGGTTACCGGTAGTGCCTGAGGTGTAGGTCACTTTCAATGTGGCCGGCGGCAATTTGCGCCCGGCAACTTCTTCCAGCGTGAACTGTGTCAGCCAGCATCCGGCCAGCTGATAGTGCAGGGTCGAGCGAATCCTGAAACCGCTTGCCAGCAACAATGGCTCCATGACAGCTGGCTGATCGCTGATCAGTTGACTGATGCCTGCGTCACGAATGGCATGGGCGACCTGTTCGGCAGAGAAAAAAGCAGGCAATGGCACCAGGGGGAGTTGGGATGCCATTGCCGCCAAATCGATAATCGCCCAGGCCGGGCAATTCTCTACAGCCAAACCAAAAACCGGTGTGCCAGCAACTTCAAGCCGGTTCTGCATGCGCTCGATCTCAAACGCAAGCTCAGCGTAACTCAGAATCTCCTGCGCGCTTTGCAGTGCGATGCGGTCCGGACTGGCTGCTGCATGGGCCTGAATGGCACGGATAACAAGGGACTGCTGCATCATGCTGCACTGGCCGAAAATGGCTGCAGTCGCTTGACTGCCATCACCTGTGGCTTCTCGTCATAATAACGACCCCAGGCGGCCTGTTCGCTCTCCGGCAAATGTGCCAGCGTGGCCAGGCCCAGTGGCAACAAATGCATATTGAGTTTGCTCAGCGCATTTCTCAGCGTGGGAATACCGGTAAATACACCCCATGTTGTGCTGGTGCCATGCAGATAGAGGCTGATGCTTGCCAGCAGGCTACGCACCGTTTCCGGATGTGCCACTGCCAGATTGCCGATCTCCACGATGTCGGTACGCTGCACCGGTTGACCGCTTTTTTGCGACAGGACAGCTTCTACCGGATTCCCCAGATAGCGCTCGAGAAACAGCGCATTATTTTCCGCATGGCGCAAACCGCAAACCGCCAGCAGCTCGCCACTGGTATTGCGCAAGCTCATCAGTTGCGGCATGAATTCCTTGACGTCGGCATCATAGGCCGCGGAAAAAATCCGGTGGACGAATTGCTCCAGTTCAGGCCTGTCTTCGGCTTCCGGCCCAGAAATGGCGGTGTGCACGTTCTCTGCAGAATGCAGGTGCACCTGTGCCTCGACACGCCTCGGGCTGCAAGTGCGAGGCACAGCATTAACCGGCCCCAGAACCGCTAAGTGCTTGTCTGAATGCTGATAAGACTGCATGACGCAATCCGTATCAGGCTCTATCTGTAAGGTTTCCAGCAACATGCTCAGATACTCCAAATTGAATACCTGATATATCGCAAACAGCGTGCCAACTGCTGCTGGGACGATGGCATAAATGCCAGCATTTATAATTAATTGTTAATATTCATTAACTTGCATGAGTTCCGCAAATAGCAGCCAGCACTCAAAGGAGAGGAAATAACTTGAAAAAACCCTTGAACAAGGCCAATCCTGCAAATTTTGCAGGCCACGATCCTGCAAAATTTGCAGGCTCTTAACAAAACATGCAGGATTAACCCTCTATCGATCAATTGCAGGAAACTACAGGCGCATATCCCAGCCAAGTGCCATTTTCATCAATCCATGCCACGGCATTTACCCGCGCATCCACGGCGCAGGCATCGACATAACCAATGGCACCAACCGTATCCGAGACATAACGCAACATGGCCTCCTGGGAATTCACTACATGCGGCGGCAATGTGCCGTGGAAATACTGCTCGTTCCAGTATTCCGTCTGCGTCTCGGGCAGGCTGCCCAGCACGCGCAACGAGAACTTTTTGCGCAAGCCATGCTGGGTAGGCAGATTGGCTGGACGCATGCGCTTACCGTTAGACCAGTAAAGTTTCTTACGCAGGAAAATCAGGTTGAGTTCGGCCACGCTCAGGCTCCTGCTGGAAAAATCCGGCGGCACTATGATAGCCAACACATCGCTCTCGGCCGCGCGAGCCGGGGACAGGGGCAATAAACCCAGTATGAGCAGTAACAACAAAGCGCGCATAATGACCGATCCCGCCATCAGAACAGAATCGCAAATGAAGCGAGGAAGCCCTTGGGCGAATCATCACGCTGTTCGTCACCGCCTACATATTCCATCTTCAGAATACGATTAGGCGTCATGCGCCAGGCCGTCCCTATCAGCCAGCGGTCAACTGCGGATTCCGTCGGCCTCTGGAAATTCTCAATCCGGGCAATGGCAAACCACTGCTTGCCCAAAGGCGCAACGGCCTGCAGATAGGCACCCTTGCCGCCATCCTTGCCATTGGTATAGAAGCGTTGAAATGCCTCGCCACTGAATTCCCAGCCACGGTGCCGGCTATGAAAATCAAGACCGATCATGCGGAAACGCGGCCTGTCCGCAATATCCTCGGCAAACTCGAGCAGGGAAAGGCCCCACTCGACTTTGCCACTCAGGGTGAACCTGGCACCGAAAGTATCGCGAAACTCGATCTCGTCGCGATCGAGATCCTGGTCTTTCAGCAGCTCACCAAACAGCATGTACTCGAAGGCTTTTTCCTTGTAGGGGATGGCGCCATAAAGCATCACGCCATTCAGGGACTGGGGAAAAAGCCTGCTGGTGGCCAGTGGCCGGGATGATGTCCAGACCAGCGGCGATGCATGGATCAGGTTCCAGCGCCCGGCCGGGGTCAGGTAGCGCCCGGCACGCACATTGAGCTTCTCGTTCAGGTTGTAATCCAGGTACAGGCGCTCGACATCCAGAAAGGATTCCTGCTTGGAAAAATCGTCACCCTCACGCCAGATCAGCGGCTTTTCCAGCTCCAATTCGGAAAAAAACTTGAGGCGGCTATCACCCTCCCAGGTCAGGATCAGGCTGATTTCATTAATGGCAGCCTCGGCGCTCTCATGCCGCGGCAGCACAACCCCGGCACTGGCATAGCCACCCAGATTGAACCCATCCCAGACATCCCTTGGTTTTTCCTCTGCCTGCAACGCCTGCACTGATACCAGGCAAAGCCAAACCAGAAAAATCCAGACATTGCCCAAACCCTTGGATTTTAATCTCATCATATTTTCACCATGTTCTTGCCATGTTTTCGCGGACATTCTAATCTTGTTTATTCTCACAATCTTAAAATTCATTGCAAAAGCCATGCCTTCCATCTCCTGCATCATGATTGATTCATGCAATTAAGCGCCCTGCCAATACGCTATCTGCTACTGGGCGCCTTCCTGCTCACCAGCCTGCTGCCGACGACGCTGATTACCGGGCTGGCTTTCTATGAGGCACGCACTGCGCTCAAAACCGAGATCCAACACGATCTGGAAACCCGCGCCCATGCCACGGCCGACGATATAGACCGCATGATGTTCGAGCGTCTGCAGAACATCGCCTCCTGGCACAAGCTGGAGCTAATGCAGGACGCCCGCATCGGTGACGTGGATAAACGTCTGTCTCGTTTTCTTTCCGAGCTGAAAGCCAGCTATCAACAAGTCTATCGGGGCCTGCACGTTATCGATAACAACGGCTTCATCATCGCCTCCAGCGAAGCAGCCGTGCTGAACCAGAAAGTCCGGCTACGGCCACAATGGCTGGAAGTCACGATCGCTGGGGAACATTTACATTTCACACGCCCGCAGCAAGGCGTCATGCAGATAAGCAGCGTAATTTACGATGCCGTCGAGCAGCGGCCGATAGCGACACTGGTCGCGGAATTCAGCTGGTCCGAGATCGGGGATATCCTCAGCGGCGCGGTATCCGGCAGGACCTCTGCAGCACTGCTCGACAACCATGGCGATGTAATTTCTGCCACCGAATTCTGGCAAGGCTCGACCAAAGCCCGCATCTCGGCAACCGCCACCATCCAGGGCTTTCAGGGCCTGACCAGCAGTGTCTGGAGCGTAACCTTCTCCCAGCATCGCGATGAGGCACTTGAACCGATCCGCCGTATGGGGCTGATTTTCATCGGCCTGCTGGTTGTCACCATCCTGCTCGCCAGCTTCATCGCCATTCCGGTAGCCAGAACCATCAGCGGCCCGCTGCTCAAGCTGACCGATTTCGCCAACCGCTTTATCCGCTCACCGAGTAATCTGCGCCCCCCTGCCGGTGGCCCAGCGGAGATCGATGCCATGTCCAAGGCCTTCGCGCAGATGATAGAAGACCTGGAACGCTCCAAGGAGCACCTGACGCGCGCCGCCAAGCTGGCCGTCGTCGGCGAGATGGCGGCCGCCATGAGCCATGAGGTGCGTACGCCACTGGGTATATTGCGCTCATCGGCACAGGTCCTGTTGCGGGAACCCACATTGAGCAAGGAAGGCCATGAAGTCTGCGGCTTCATCATCTCCGAAACCGAGCGCCTCAACAAACTGGTCTCCACCCTGATTGATACGGCGCGTCCGCGTCTGCCGGAATTCGCCCCCACCGACATTGCCGAACTGACCCGGCAGGCTGTAGCCATGTTGCGGGTGCAGGCCGAGAAGAAAGCTATCGCACTGAGCTGCGAAACCGAGGACAAGGTCATGACGGCCTGCGACCGCGAACAGATCATGCAGGTGTTGCTGAACCTGCTGCTGAACTCGATCCAGATATTGCCCGAGGGCGGCAAAATCCAGGTCACCGTGCAACAACTGGAGAATGGTGTGGAAGTCCGCGTGGCTGACAATGGCCCCGGCATCCCGGCCGATCAGCGCGAACAGGTGTTCGACCCGTTCTATACCAAACGCAGCGGCGGCCTCGGCCTAGGGCTGGCCGTCGTACGCCAGATCGTCGCAGCGCATCATGGCGAAATCACTGTTGGCGTCAGCGCCATGCAGGGTGCAGAATTCCGCCTGCGACTACCGAACCTGAAGGAAACATCTTGACCGAACTGAAGCGCATTCTCGCCGTGGATGATGAACCCAGCATGCGCCGCCTGCTGGAAATCAGCCTGAAACAGGCGGGCTATCAGCCGATGCTGGCCGGCGATGGCCGCGAGGCACTGGGGTTGCTGCGCCAAGGCGGCATCGACCTTGTGGTCAGCGACCTGCACATGCCCGGCATGGGCGGCCTGAAACTGCTGGAAACCATGCGCGAAGACGGCCTGGAAATGCCGGTCATCATCGTTACCGCACAAGGCGAAATCGCCACCGCCGTCGCCGCAATGAAGCTGGGCGCTGCCGACTACATCCTGCGGCCATTTGACCTGGAAACCCTGGAAATCGCCATCGACCGCGCGCTTTCAGTCAGCCGCCTGAAAATCGAAAACCAGTTCCTGCGTGAAGAAGTCAGTCACGAAGGCAAACAACTGGTGGGCGAAAGTGAAGCCCTCATGAAGGTCAAGCGCGCCATCGCCCAAGTCGCGCCGGAAAAAGCCACAACCCTGATCGTCGGTGAAACCGGCACCGGCAAGGAGCTTGTCGCACAGACTGTCCACCAGCTCTCCACACGCAACAAATCCCTGTTCGTCGCCGTCAATTGTGCGGCAATCCCGGCCGAGATGCTGGAGTCCGAACTGTTCGGCCATGAACGTGGCGCCTTCACCGGCGCAATCAAGGAACGTATCGGCAAGTTCGAGCTGGCCGATGGCGGCACGCTGTTCCTCGATGAAGTCACGGAGATGCCGCTGGCCTTGCAGGCCAAACTGCTGCGCGCCCTGCAGGAAGGCGTCATCGAAAGGCTGGGCAGCAATCGCCCGCTTGCAGTGGATATCCGCGTGCTGGCGGCCACCAACCTCGACCCCTTGCAAGCCGTGCAGGACGGCAAACTGCGCGAAGACCTCTACTACCGGCTTAACGTATTCAGGATAGATCTGCCGCCATTACGTGAGCGGCTTGAAGATATCGGTCCGCTCGCCCGGCATTTTCTGCAGTCCCGGCATCTGGCACTCAGCCCCGCGGCGCTCCATGCGCTACAACAGTACACTTGGCCCGGCAACGTGCGCGAACTGGCCAACATCCTGGAACGGGCTGCCATCATGTGCAGCGGCGACACCATAACCCCGCAACACCTGCCAACCGATCTTGTCAGCCGGACACCGGCAGCGGCGCAGACCGGGGCGGACTTCGGGCAGGATGAAACCTTACCCACCTTGCCCGATGCCGTGACGGCATTGGAAAAAACCCTGATTCAATCCGCGCTGAAACAAACGCAGGGCAACAAGAGCAAGGCCGCCAAACTGCTTGGCATCAGTGAACGCTCACTCTGGTACAAACTCGGCATCTACGGCAGCCAGGATGGAGAGACCATCACTGCCGCAGATAAAACTTAATCCTGACTTCCTTAAATCTGTCATGGGCTTACGCTATAATCGAGCGATTCTTTTCCAACCCATGAATATCACCATGCAAACCGAGATCGAACCTGGCATTGATAACAAGCTAGAACACAACAGCCGCGAACAGGCACGCTTCAACATGATTGAGCAGCAGATTCGCACTTGGGAAGTCCTGGATACCAAGGTGCTGGACCTGCTGAAAGAAGTACCGCGCGAAGACTTCGTTCCTCCCCAGTATGCCGGCCTGGCGTTTGCCGACATTGAAATCCCCATCGGCGAAGGCCAGACCATGCTATCGCCCAAGCTGGAAGGCCGCATTCTGCAGGCACTGGAAATCAAAAAAACCGACAAGGTGCTGGAAATCGGCACCGGCAGCGGTTATCTCACCGCCCTGCTGGCCAAGTCCGCCAGGGAAGTGGTCAGCGTCGAACTGATTGCTTCACTGAGCAAGCTCGCCGGGGAGCGCCTCGCCAAGTCCGGCATCAGCAATGCCACGCTGGAAGTCGGCAATGCTGCCGAAGGCTGGCCGGCACAGGCGCCCTATGACGTCATTGTCTTTACCGGTTCCCTGCCTGTCAGCCCGGAAAGAGTGAAACAAAGTCTCGCCATCGGTGGTCGTATGTTCGTTGTCACGGGTGATGCACCTGCGATGCAAGCGACCATGATCCGCCGCATCAGCGAAGACAGTTTCAAGCATGACGTCATCTTCGAGACCTGCATACCGCCCCTGAACAACGCTCCGCAACCCGAACGTTTTCAATTTTAAGGTTTTCATGCCTGCA
>PHCD01000053.1 GCA_002842135.1 Betaproteobacteria bacterium HGW-Betaproteobacteria-8
ACTGGAGAATCTGGCGAACCGTGGCTATACCGATGGTTTCTATCAGCGACACCATACGATTGACCATCAGAACTACATGCAAGGCCACTCAAAGTCCAATCTCAGTCTCTATGTCGGTGATATCATTGGCTATGATACTGAACATGGTTTGGCCGATATCGCTGTCAAAAACCGCTTTGCCCTGGGTGACCGTTTGCAGATCATTCAGCCGGAAGGCAATCGTGAGATTGTGGTGGAATCCTTGTTTGATAAAAAAGGCCAGCCTGTGAGTGAGGCAGCCGGTAGCGGTATCTTTGTCCGTTTGCCGATGGCAGCTGGCAATTTCCATAACGCCATGGTGGCGCGCTATTTGTGAGCGGATTCCCGATCAAGTAATCGTCCTGGCTTCGTCTGAAGCAACAAGCGATCACTTGATCGGGTCTATCAGAGTTATTGCCTGAATTATTGGCCTTGAATATAGCTTTCCAGTTGCTGAATCAGAAACTGCTGATAGGCAATGGTTTCCTTTACCAGGTCGCCGATGGAAAGCACACCAATGACTTTTCCATTTTCCACTACTGGCAGGTGGCGGATGCGCTTGCCCGACATCAGCTCCATGCATTCATCTACCAGCTGCTCCGGAGTGACCGTGATGACGGTGGTAGACATTATCTCCGAAATTTTGGTCGTCCTTGAGGTTTTGCCTTTCAGCGCAACTTCGCGTGCGTAATCGCGCTCTGAAAAAATGCCGGCAAGGTGGCCGCTGTCTTCAATGACGATGAGTGCGCCGATATGTTTTTCCGCCATGATTGTCAGGGCATCAAAAACATTGGTATCGGGTGTAACAGAAAGCGTCTCATAGCCCTTGGAATCAAGTAACTGTCTAACGGTTTTCATGTGCTCCTCCGTCTTGTGTTTTTTATGTAATACCAGATCAAATATACACCTGTTTTGACAGCGACTAAAATTCCTCATACTTGACATAGTTAGTTGGCTAATTATAATGATGTCAACTATGTTGCAACTTCGAAATCTCCCCAGCAAAGAAACCCTGCGGAAGTTCGCTCAGCGTTATCCGCAAGCCGATATCAGCGCGATCTCTGCTTTTCTGCATCTGTTGCGCCTGGCTACGGACTTATCGGCTGCACTGGATGCATGTCTTAGCCGTCATGGCTTGTTGCAGGGTCGCTGGTGGGTGTTGATATTGTTGATGCGGGAAGAAAACCTCACATCGACGCCTTCAGTCCTGGCCGATAAAGCGGGAGTCACACGCGCTACCATGACTGGTCTGATCGACGGGCTTGAGCGTGATGGTCTGGTCGAACGTCTGCTGGATTCTCGAGACAGGCGCAGTGTTTCCATCAAGCTGACCCCTGCCGGTCAGGCAAGGCTGGATGAGGTGATGCCGGATTATTACAGCCGTCTGCGTGAGTGCATGGCCGGTCTTGATGAAAATGGTCGTGAACGTTTGCATGAAATATTGAATCTGATAGGCAACGGCATAGAGGCCTTCAGTAGATAAGGCCGTATTTTTTTGCCTAAATAATTAGGTGGCTAACTATTTAACTTAAGCAAGGAGCTAAAGATGAAAAACCAGGAAATTCAATCCGTCATTCTCGATATCAACAGGCGCTGGGATGCTGCATTCAACAGCAAGCAGGCTGCTGAAGTGGCTGCGCTGTACGACAATAACGCGACTGTCCTGCCTGCTGGGGCTGTGCAGGTTTCAGGTGCTGCAGCCATTCTGGATTTCTGGACCAGCACCATTGCGCAAGGCATCGTCGACCACAAAATCGAAATGCTGGAGGTGGGAGTTGATGGTAATCTGGCGTTTCAGCGTGGCCTCTGGAGCGCGGCAGTTGTCAATGCAGAAGGCCAGCGCCAGACATTCAGCGGCAATCTGCATGTGCTCTACAGACGTCAGGCCGATGGCAGCTGGAAAGCGCTGACGCACATCTGGAATTAAGGTAAATCAACAAAGGATTCATCATGCCCTGGTCTTCAAACAAGTTTCGAGCGGTGGCTGCGCTTCTGCTGCTTTCCGTGCTGTGGGGCTATAACTGGGTGGTGATGAAAAATGCGCTGGTGGATGCAGGGCCTTTTCAGTTCGGGGCTCTGCGTAATCTGCTGGGCGCCCTCTGTCTGCTGACGCTGATTCTGATTTTGCGCAGACCGATCAGGCCGAAGGAGATTCCGACTCTCATCGTGCTGGGTTTGCTGCAGACCAGCGGCTTTACCGGGTTGATTATCTGGGCGCTGGTTGAAGGCGGCGCCGGCAAGACAGCGGTGCTGACTTATACCATGCCATTCTGGGTCATGATCATGGCCTGGCCGTTGCTGGGCGAGAAGATACAGGGTAGTCAATGGTTGGCAGCCCTGCTTTCGGTTATGGGCATATTGTTCATACTCGATTCATTACATCTCGGCACTGACCTATTCAGTATGGTCTTGGCTGTGCTTGCCGGTATCAGCTGGGCGCTGGCCGTGATGCTGGCAAAAAAACTGCATCAGCGCACGCCGGAACTGGACCTGCTTTCGCTGACAGCATGGCAGATGCTGTTCGGTTCACTGCCGATTGTCGTTGCGGCATTCATCATCCCGGCCCCACCCATAGACTGGACGCCCTATTTCATCGGCGCCGTCGTCTACAACGCCGTTTTCTGCAATGCGCTGGCCTGGTTGCTCTGGCTGTATGCCCTGCAAAGGCTGGAGGCGGGGGTGGCCAGCATGGTAACCCTGCTGGCACCTGTCATCGGTGTGCTGGCGGCTTGGTGGGAACTGCAGGAGCAGCCCAGCCATGGCGAGTTGTGGGGCATACTTTTCATACTGACCTCGCTTGTAATCATCTCGATTCGTGGCATGAAGAAGCACCAGAAAATAGACCCCGCGATGGCACAGGAATGATGCCGGCCTGATATGCTAAAATCGCGCATATTCTAGACAGTTATCAGGGTAAAAAATGGCAGGACATTCCAAGTGGGCCAATATTCAGCATCGCAAGGGTCGTCAGGATGCGAAGCGCGGCAAAATCTTTACACGTTTAATCAAGGAAATCACGGTGGCAGCCCGTATGGGCGGCGGTGATGTGGCGACCAATCCGAGGTTGCGCATGGCGGTGGATAAAGCCAAGAGCGAATCCATGCCGAAAGACAATATCGAGAACGCCATCAAGCGCGGCTCCGGTACGCTGGAAGGCGTCAATTACGAAGAAATACGTTACGAAGGCTATGGCATTGGCGGCGCTGCCGTGATGGTCGATTGCCTGACCGATAACAAGCAACGCACGGTCGCCGATGTACGCCATGCTTTCAGTAAGTTTGGCGGCAATCTCGGTACTGACGGTTCGGTTGCTTTCATGTTCAAGCACTGTGGAGTCATACTTTTTGAGCCGGGCGCGAATGAAGACCAGGTGATGGAAGTCGCGCTGGAAGCCGGTGCGGAAGACATTGTCACGGATGAAGATGATGGCAGCATTGAAGTCATCACCCAGCCCAACGATTATCAGGCAGTGAAAGATGCTCTCGAGGCTGCCGGCCTCAAGCCGGCGCATGGCGAAGTCACCATGCGCGCTGCTACAGACACGGTCTTTACCGGCGACGATGCAGTCAAGATGCAGAAGCTGCTGGATGCGTTGGATGATCTCGATGATGTGCAGGAAGTTTATACCTCGGCCGTCATAGAAGAGTGACCGCCATCCGCATTCTTGGCATTGATCCCGGCCTGCGTCTGACAGGCTTCGGCGTCATCGAAAAAACTGGCGAAAAGCTGCACTACATTGCCAGCGGCACGATCAAGACCACGACCGGCAAGGGTGCAGATATCGAGGATTTACCCAGTCGCTTGAAAATCATTCTGGAAAGCCTGTTTGAGGTGATAGATACTTACGCCCCCGAGCAGGCTGCCGTCGAAAAAGTCTTTGTTAACGTCAATCCCCAGTCTACATTGCTGCTGGGACAGGCGCGCGGCGCAGCTATCAGTGCCGCCGTCATCAGGAATCTCACCGTCGCCGAATATACGGCCTTGCAGGTCAAGCAGTCCGTAGTCGGCAATGGTCATGCCGCGAAAGAGCAGGTTCAGGAAATGGTCAAGCGCCTGCTCAAGCTGCCTGCCAATCCGAAGCCGGATTCTGCCGATGCGTTGGCATGTGCCATTTGCCATGCGCATGGTGGGCAGGGCCTGGGGAAATTGGCGACAGCAGGTTTTCGTGTGCGTGGCGGTAGGCTAATATAAGACAATGTTGTCCATTGCACCTGACTTGCATTTCGTCGCATCACATTCAACAAACTCAGCTTTTGGAAAGTCATTATGATTGGTCGCCTTAATGGCGTTCTGCTGGAAAAAACGCCTCCCCTGGTGCTGATAGATGTCAATGGTGTCGGCTATGAGTGTGAGGTGCCGATGAGCACTTTCTACAACCTGCCGGCCATAGGCGAAAAAGTGGTGCTGCTCACTCAATTCATTGTGCGGGAAGATGCGCAGCTGCTTTATGGTTTCGGTAGCGATCGCGAGCGACTGACATTCAGGCAGTTGCTCAAGGTCAACGGCGTGGGTGCCAAGTCCGCGCTTTCCATTTTAAGTGGGCTCTCGGTTGATGAACTGGTGCAGGCCGTCGCCTTGCAAGATGCAGCGCTGTTAACGCGTGTGCCCGGTGTTGGCAAGAAAACCGCTGAAAGGCTGTTGCTTGAACTCAAGGATAAATTCTCCATTGATGGCATGTCAATCGCACAGGGCGGGCAGGCTAAATCCGCCAGTGGGGATGTGCTGAATGCCCTGCTGGCACTGGGGTACAACGAGCGTGAAGCATTGGCCGCGGTGAAACTTTTGCCTGCAGATGTGACGGTTTCCGATGGTATCAAACAAGCCTTGAAATCGCTCTCCAAAAGCTAGGAAAATCAAACAATGATTGAAACCGACCGCCTGATCGCGCCGACTGCTGAAAACCCGCAGGAAGAGGCGATCGAGCGCGCGCTACGGCCCAAGGTGCTGGACGAGTATATCGGCCAGGAGAAGGCACGCGGGCAGCTGGAGATTTTTATCAATGCCGCCAGAGGCCGTTCCGAAGCACTGGATCATGTCTTGCTGTTCGGTCCGCCGGGTTTGGGCAAGACGACACTGGCGCACATCATTGCCAGGGAAATGGGTGTCAATCTGCGGCAGACCTCCGGGCCTGTGCTCGAGCGTGCAGGCGACCTTGCAGCTTTGCTCACCAACCTCGAACCCAATGACGTGCTGTTCATCGACGAGATTCATCGCCTGTCCCCGGTGGTGGAGGAAATCCTTTATCCGGCGATGGAGGATTACCGGCTCGACATCATGATTGGCGAGGGCCCCGCAGCACGTTCCGTGCGGCTGGATCTACCTCCATTTACTTTGGTCGGTGCGACTACGCGCGCCGGTATGCTGACTAATCCCCTGCGCGACCGTTTCGGTATTGTCTCCCGCCTGGAGTTCTATACAGCTGCTGAACTGGCGAAGATCGTGCATCGTTCCGCCGACCTGCTCGAAGTCGCCATGCAGGAAGCGGGCGCGCTGGAAATTGCCAAACGTTCGCGTGGTACGCCGCGTATCGCCAACCGCCTGCTACGACGGGTGCGTGATTTTGCGCAGGTCAAAGGCGACGGTACGGTTAACTCCGATATTGCCGATGCGGCATTGAGAATGCTGGATGTCGACAAACTCGGCTTCGACGTGATGGACAGGAAATTGCTGCAGGCCGTGCTGGAGAAATTCGGCGGTGGTCCGGTCGGCCTGGATAACCTGGCGGCCGCCATTGGCGAAGAACGCGACACGATTGAGGATGTGCTCGAGCCTTACCTGATTCAGCAGGGCTATTTGATGCGTACGCCGCGCGGCCGGGTGGCAACGCAGCTGGCTTACCAGCATTTTGGTCTGGCGGTGCCCAGCAACCTGGCGAACGGAACGCTCTGGCAGGAATGAACAAGTTCGACTGGCCGGTTCGCGTCTATTATGAGGACACCGATGGCGGTGGCGTGGTTTATCACGCCAATTACCTCAAGTTCATGGAGCGTGCCCGCACTGAGTGGTTGCGCAGCATGGGTTTCGACCAGAGCGAACTCAAAAGCAATTTGGGCGTCATCTTCGTAGTGAGGAATATTGCGCTACAATACAAGCGCTCCGCGTGTTTTGACGATGCACTCAATGTGAGCACTGCCATATCTAAAACTGGACGCAGCCTGTTAGTGTTTGAACAAACCATATACCGTAACCATACCGTGCTGACAAAGGCGACCGTTGAGGTCGTCTGCGTCAGTGCCGCCGAATTTAAGCCCGTCAGTATTCCCGAACCCATCCGTCATGCGATGCTTGCTGTCACTTCAAATTAATGGAGTCTGAATGAACCCGACTGATTTACATGCCACTACCGATATGTCCCTGATTGCGCTGGTTTCCGGTGCCAGCATTCCTGTGCAGCTGGTGATGCTGCTCTTGGTGCTGACTTCGCTGGTTTCATGGTGGTATATTTTTATCAAGGTATTCACGCTGAAGCGCGCAGATAGCGAAGCCGATGGTTTTGAAGATAGGTTCTGGTCTGGCGGCGATCTCAACAAGCTTTATGAGACCGTTACTTCCAGCCGCCACAAACCGCAAGGCATGGCCAGTCTGTTTGAGGCTGGCTTCAAGGAGTACGCAAGGCTCAAGCGCCAAGGCGGCATGGAAGTCAGTGACACAATGGAAGGTGCGCGACGCGCGATGCGAGCGACTTACAACCGCGAGATGGACGAACTGGATGCGCACTTACCTTTTCTCGCATCGGTCGGTTCGGTCAGTCCTTATATTGGGTTGCTCGGCACGGTATGGGGCATCATGAACGCCTTTCTTGGCCTGGCTAATACGGCACAGGCTACCCTCGCACAGGTTGCGCCGGGGATTGCCGAGGCGCTGATTGCCACCGCAATCGGCTTGTTCGCAGCGATTCCTGCGGTCATTGCCTACAATCGATTTGCCTCTTCTGTCGACCGGCTTTCCGTACGTTACGAAAGCTTTATCGAAGAGTTCACCAATATCCTGCAGCGCAAGGCCTAAGTCATGATACGCCGCAAATCCCGCCGCATGATGAACCAGATCAACGTCGTGCCCTATATCGACGTCATGCTGGTGTTGCTGGTGATTTTCATGGTGACGGCACCGATGACCAATCCGGGGGTGGTTGAACTGCCCAGTGTCGGCCAGGCCTTGAAACAGCCGAGTGCGCCGCTGGTGTTGAGCGTCAAGGCAGACAAGCGTATCGAACTGGATGGCAAGTTGATGCAGCGCGATGAACTGCTGTTTGCCGTGCGCACCTATCTGGAAAAGGATCCGCAACGCTCCGTTGTCATTGCAGCAGATAAGAGCGTCAATTACGGTGAAGTGGTCGCAGTGATGGATTTGATGAAACAGGGCAAGGTAGACAAGGTGGGCCTGTTGCTAAGCCCGGTACCTAATTAATTTCGCATGATACGTTCCCATGAGAACCCGATAGCACTGAAAGCCGGTGCACTGTCTTTTCTGGTGCATGGGATATTGCTTGGTTTGCTCTTGCTGTCATTCAACTGGAAAGTAGTGCAACCGGCGAGTGTGGCGACCGTGGAGTTGTGGGACAGCTTGCCAAGCAAGCCTGCTGTGGTGCAGCCTCCCTCTAAACCTGAGCCGCCCAAGCCGGAGCCGAAACCTGAACTAAAACCGGAGCCAAAACCAGAACCGCAGCCTGAGCCCAAGGCTGAAATCCAGGTGAAGAAGGAACCGCCCAAGCCCGAAAAGCCCAAGCCGAAGGAAGAGCCGAAAAAGTCCGAGGTGAAAAAGCCGCCCGAGCCCAAGAAGCCGCCCGAGCCTAAGAAGCCGCCTCCTGAGAATCTCGAGCTAAAAAAACTGCAACAAGCCCTGCTGGAAGAAGATGCCGCCAAACCACAGGCCAGTTCCAGTCCGGCCGGGCCGCAGTCCCTGTCTTCTGCCGAACAAGGTGAAGTGGATGACTTCATTAATAAGATTAATAACAAGATTCGGCGCAATGTGAATGAACAGCTCTGTGGCAGCGGTAAGCCCGAGCTTGAGTTTGCCATTTCGCTGGCACCTACCGGTGACATCATTGGTACTCCAAAGTTGCTGAAAGGCAGCGGGATTGTCGCATGTGATGAATCTGTGGAACGCGCGATATTGCTGGCGCAACCTTTGCCTGTACCGACCCAGGCTAACCTGTTCTCGCAATTTCGCGACCTGAAACTTTTGTTTCATCCCAAGGGTGCAAACTAGGGCGCATTCCATTATTTTTCGGAAATGCAAATGAATAAGGGAACTTTGAATAAATGTGGACTACTAATTTGACTATGACCAATCTTCAGAGCGTACTGCGATTTCTGTCTGCTGTTGTTTTAATGTGCCTGCCATTCAGCAGTCAGGCAGCACTCACCATCGAGATCGTCGGTGGTGCTGCGCAGCAGATTCCGATAGCTATTATCCCGTTCAATCAACCGGCAAATTTAGCCGTTAACCAGCAGGACGCGATTGCTAATGTGGTAGGTGCAGATTTGCGCCGCAGCGGGCTGTTCCGTGTGCTGGAAACTCGCGGTGTGGCGAATCAACCCAGGGATGTTTCAGAAGTGAAATATCCGGAGTGGGCGGCCCTGCAAGCCCAGGCCTTGACCATCGGCAGCGTGGAAAGCCTGCCTGGCAACCGTCTTAAAGTGACCTTCCGTCTGCTGGACGTGCTGAAACAAACCCAGCTGGTTGGCATGGAATATAATATCGCGCCCAATCAACTGAGAATGACCGCGCACAAAATTGCCGATGTCATCTATGAGAAATTAACCGGTGAGCAGGGCGTGTTTGCTACACGTATCAGTTATGTGGCAAAAACAGGTAAGCGCTATGCCTTGCATGTTGCCGATGCTGACGGCTTCAATCCGCAGACCGTCGTCTCTTCGGCAGAATCCATCATTTCGCCCAAGTGGTCGCCGGATGGCACAAAAATCGCTTATGTTTCCTTCGAAAGAAAGAAGCCGGTGATCTTCGTGCAGTCTCTGGTGTCCGGCCAGCGCTATGTTCTTGCGAATTTCAAGGGTAACAACAGTGCGCCTGCATGGTCGCCTGACGGCAAAAGGCTGGCCATCGTGCTCACTCATGGTGCGAATTCACAGATTTATTCCATTAATGCGGACGGTACCGGATTGAAGCAATTATCAAGAAGCGCTGCAATTGATACCGAGCCCGTCTGGTCGCCAGACGGCCAATATATTTATTTTACTTCTGACCGTGGTGGTTCACCGCAGATATACCGTATGATGGCGTCCGGAGCCAATCCCCAGCGTGTGAGCTTCGATGGCAGCTATAATGTCAGTCCGCGCATCTCGCCGGATGGCAAGAGCTTGGCCTACATTAAACGGGATAACGGTGATTTCCGTGTTGCGATTCAGGATTTAACCAGTGGGCAGGTTCAGGTGCTGAGCGATACCAACATGGATGAGTCGCCAAGTTTTGCGCCGAATAGCCGCATGATTCTCTACGCAACCAAAATGTCCGGCAAGGGCACATTGGCTGCGGTTTCTGCAGATGGGCGTGTCAAGCAGCGGCTCAGTGATACTGGCGTTGATGTCAGGGAGCCGGTGTGGGGGCCTTTAATGAATTAGGGCAGTTGCAAACCCAATCAAGACGCTGCGATTTGGCGATAAGGATTTTTTGTTGTAGTTTAGATATGTTGTAGAAACCCGTTTTAAATCATCAAGGAGAGAAAAAATGAATAAAAGTCTGATCGGAACCATCTTGTTGGCAGTGATGCTGACCGCCTGCTCAAGCAAGCCAATGAAGGATGCCGCAAGTGTTGATGACAAGAGTGTTTCCGCTCCAAGTACCAGCACTACAGTCGATGACAGCGCAGCTACATCCGGCGCTGATACTTCAGGCATGAGCGCTAACCCATTGACCGATCCAAACAACATCCTCTCCCAACGCAACGTTTATTTCGATTTTGACAAATATGATGTCAAACCAGAATTCCGTGCATTGATAGAGGCGCATGCCAAGTATCTCAGCCAGAACAGTTCTGCCAGTGTTACCTTGCAGGGTCATGCTGACGAGATCGGCACTCATGAATACAACCTGGCCTTGGGTCAACGTCGTTCTGCAGCAGTCAAGCAGGTTCTGAATCTGTTGGGCGTTCAGGACAAGCAAATCGAAACCATCAGCTATGGTGAAGAAAAGGCAGTCGGTACCGATTCTGCAAGCCGTGCCAAAGACCGTCGCGTTGATATCGTTTATCAAGGCGAGTAATTAGGGGGCATTTATGCGTTGGTTGGTTCTGAGTTCGATTTTTTTATTGGCTTTGTCGCAAAACGCCAATGCGTTTTTTGAGGACAAGGAAGCACGTAAGACGATTACGGATAACCAGGCGCAGAATGAGCTCTCCATCAATGAGCTGAAAAAGAATCTACAGTCCCTGGATCAGAGGGTGGCGGAAATTGAAGCCATCGTCAAAGGCCGGGGGCTGTTGGATTTGCATGAAAAGATAGAACAGTTGAACCTTGAGGTCAGTCGCCTGAAAGGCGAGCTTGAGGTTGCTACGCACAATATAGCAAGTACACAGCAACGTCAGCGTGACCTTTACACTGACACCGATTCGCGCTTGCGCCAGCTTGAGAGTCCTGCCGGACAGGCACCAGCTGCTGGTGAAGGCGCTACAAGTCAAGCGCAGGATACCTCTGCCGAGGCGGTCGATTTTGACGCGGCCATGGCCTTGGCTAAAGCTTCCAAGCATCGCGAGGCCTTCGATGCTTTCAATAAGTTCCTGCAGGCATATCCAGGCAGTTCCCGTACGCCGGATGCCCAGTATGCTCTGGGATATGCCCAGTTTTCATTGAAAAACTACAAGGCGGCCATAGCGACACAGGAGAAATTGGTGCAACAATTCCCTGATCATGCCAAGGCACCGGATGCGTTGTATAACATCGCAAACGCGCAGATTCAGCTGTCAGATGTCGAAGCGGCGAAGAAAACATTGCGCATACTCTTGAGCCAGTATCCAAAAAGTACTGTGGCACCCAGTGCACAGCAACGCTTGAAAGTACTTGAAACCATCAAAGTCCGGTAGTACATACAAACCAGCTGATTTCCCGAAAGGCGGTTTGACCGTCATCCAGCGTATAATCACGCTTCATATTTGGGCGGCAACGCCAGTAATGACTTCTTCACTCGATTTATGACATTAAAAGTCCACGAAATCTTCTATTCCGTGCAGGGGGAATCCTCCCGTATTGGCCTGCCTACGGTATTCGTGCGCCTGACTGGTTGTCCCATGCGCTGTGTCTATTGTGATACTGAGTATGCATTCTCTGGTGGCAGCAATATGTCGCTGGAACAGATCATGGAGAAGGTGGCGGGCTATGGCGCGCGTTATGTCACAGTGACCGGCGGTGAGCCGCTTGCCCAGAAGGAATGCCTGGAGCTGCTGAGCAGGCTGTGTGATGCGGGATATGAAGTCTCGCTGGAAACCGGCGGCGCTATCGATACTGGTGGTGTCGATCCGCGTGTGGCAGTGATTCTGGATGTAAAGACGCCGGGCTCGGGTGAACTGGAAAACAATCGCTGGGATAATCTGCAGCGGTTGAAGCCCAATGATGAGGTGAAATTCGTCCTCTGTGGCCGGGCGGATTATGACTGGGCAAAAAAAATCCTTGCCGAGCACAGCATCGCAGAAAAATGCAGTGTGCTGTTTTCGCCGGTGCATGGCCGGCTTGATGCAGCCGCGCTGGCAGAATGGCTATTGGAAGACCATTTACCGGTACGCATGCAGGTACAGCTGCACAAGATTCTATGGGGCGAAAGACCCGGTGTTTAGGAATTGCAAATGAAGAATATACCCGCAAGGGGCATGTCCGCCGAGTGCTCGCCGCGTAGCGGCGACCTCGGCGCCAAAGCCGTTGTACTGCTCTCCGGCGGACTGGATTCCGCGACTGTGCTGGCCATTGCGCGCAGTCAAGGCTATGAGTGTTATTGCCTGAGCCTGGATTATCACCAGCGTCACGTGGCCGAACTGAAGGCGGCCGAGAAAATCGCCAAGACACTGGGTGCCGTTGCACATCGCACGGCACAACTCGATCTTTCGATGTTCGGCGGCTCTGCGCTGACGGATGCGCATATCGACGTACCACAGTCGCCGACAGAGGGTATCCCGGTCACCTATGTGCCGGCGCGCAACACCATTATGCTGTCACTGGCGCTGGCCTGGGCTGAAACACTGGATGCACGGGATATATTTATCGGGGTCAATGCGCTGGACTATTCCGGCTATCCGGATTGCCGCAAGGAGTATGTGGAAGCCTTCCAGCGCATGGCCAATCTGGCGACCAAGTCGGCTGTAGAGGGGCGCACGATCAGCATTCATGCCCCTTTAATCGACATGACCAAGGCGCAGATCATTCAGCAGGGTACGAAACTGGGCGTCGACTACGGCATGACGGTGTCCTGCTATCAGGCTGACGCGCAAGGCCGTGCCTGCGGTTTGTGTGATTCATGCCGTCTCCGCCGTGACGGCTTTGCTGCCAGCGGTATCGCTGACCCGACGGCATATCAAAATTCTGCACAGGTATGATATTTACCTTGCCAAAGTATTAAAAAATAACGTAAAATCCGCCCCTTTCTGCAAAAACTTAAGAGAACAAACATATGGTGATCATTCGACTGGCC
>PHCD01000174.1 GCA_002842135.1 Betaproteobacteria bacterium HGW-Betaproteobacteria-8
CCGGCCAGACCCGCCTTCGGCTTGGAACCTGAACCTGTCGCACCTTCGTCGCGGATCTCACCGCCGGCACCAGTCGCAGCACCTGCAAACGGGGAAATGGCGGTCGGGTGATTATGCGTTTCCACCTTCATGAGGAAATGCATATCCTCCTCGGTATAGTCATAACGGCCGCTGGCATCCGGATAGAAGCGCCTGGTCGATTCACCCGCCACAATGGAAGCATTATCAGAATAAGCCACTACGGTTTTGCCGGGATTGAGCTTGTGCGTATTGCGTATCATGGCGAACAGCGAGCTATCCTGCTTGACGCCGTCGATTACCCAGTCGGCATTGAAAATCTTGTGGCGGCAGTGTTCGGAATTCGCCTGTGCGAACATCATGAGTTCAACGTCGGTGGGATTACGGCCAATGCGGGTGAAGTTCTCCAGCAGGTAATCCACTTCATCCGGTGACAAGGCCAAGCCCATTTCGGCATTGGCCGCTTCCAATGCGGATTTCCCACCAACCAGGACATCAACACTGCTCATGGGGGCAGGTTCGCCCTGATGGTAAAGGCGTCCAGCATCCTCAATATTCCTGAATACAGCCTCGGTCATGCGGTCATGAATCAATGGCTTGAGTACCTGAATCTCGGCCTCAGTCAGGGCGGTACCGTCTCCGGTCTTCACATAGTAAGCGACACCGCGCTCCAGCCGTGATATGGATTCCAGGCTGCAATGCCTGGCGATATCCGTCGCACGCGACGACCAGGGGGAAATGGTGCCTGGGCGTGGCACCACCAGGAAAAAATCGCCAGATGGGACTTCTTCTGCCAGCTTGGGGCCATAGGTCAATATCTGTTTCAGCACGGACTGCTGGGCATCACTCAGCGCAGTCTCGCTCCATGAGAAATGCCAGAACTCGGCATAAAGATGGGTAATACGCGGCACGCTGTCACGCACACTGGAAAGGATCTTGTCCAAACGGAACTGGGAGAGCGCTGCGCTGCCGCGGAGGCTTAACATATGGATATTTGACATGGGATGGCTGGACTGGGAATCAGCAAATTGGAAAAGCTGAATTTTACCAGAAACCCGGTATGGATTAGCCGTCAACTTACACGCAAGCCAACATCAAACTTGCTCAAAGGGCAAAAAAATGACCCCCGAAGGGGCCAGGCCAGAATGTTTCTCTGTTGATATCAAGTTTTACTTTTCAGTGGCGGTCAGTGCCAATGACGTGAATGCTTGTGACCATGCCCACGATGCCTATCATGCCCGTGCTTGTCATAGTAATAATGCACCCTTGGCGAATAATAGGCTCTAGGTGCCGGACTGTAGTGGTGATAATAAAATGAAGGCGCTGGCTGGTAAACCACAGTTGGTGGCACATGATAATACACAGGTGGCGGGCTGACGTAATAACCCGGAGAACCGATACTGATACTGAATCCGTACGAATCTCTGGCGAATGTACTTGGCGCAGCCGCCAACAACATTGCGAACAGGGCATAACGAATCGCTTTCATGATAATGACTCCTATAAATTTGATTTGCTTCCCCGATAAGCCTTGGAACGCAAAAATCGACAATAGGTTTACATTATTTTGTAACTTTAATGGTTAATTACGGACTCGTGCCTGTTTCGGATTATTACCTGCCGAGTGAGCCGAATACCTTCTTCAGCAGGCTGCTGGCCTGCCCCATCGGGTTCTTGCGTATCGCTTTTTCTTCCGCCGCCATCATCAGATAAACGCCGTCCAGTGTTTTTTGCGTGACGTATTGCTCCAGATTGGCCTGCTCTTTCTTGATCAGGCCATATCTGGC
>PHCD01000054.1 GCA_002842135.1 Betaproteobacteria bacterium HGW-Betaproteobacteria-8
GCGATTGTCACCGGAAATGCTGTCTGAGGGCAGGTATTCCGCGCTACTCGTTCCAGAATAGTTTTCATCCAGATAGCGAAATTCACTCTGCAGTTGTACCCCCCGCTTACTCAATGCGCGAACGCCCAAGGTGGCATCCATGTCGGGCGCAATGTTCCAGTAGTAAGGCACCTGGACTTCAAAACCACTGCGGCTCGTAGTGCCTACAGTTGGGGACAGGAATCCGGATTTTCTCTGGTTCAGGTACGAGAAATCTATCCATGGGGTATATAGCAAGGGGACGCCCATGAACTCTACGCGGGCATTCCATGCGGTGGCTTTTTTGGTGTAATTGTCGATTTCCAGTTCGCTGGCCTTGATGTACCAGTCATCATGGCCTGCCTCGCAGGTCGTGTAACTCGCCGATTTGAGGACTTTCTTGTTTTCGCCCTCGAAAAACACTGTTTTTGCATCGCCTCTGGATTTGCTTTGCCGTCTTCTTAATGTGGCGTCATAGGAGGCAGTGTCTTCAATATTCTGTGACATCAAGTTGTCGAGAGAGCTTGATGCCAGTCTCTCAGCGTCCAGTGGATCCTGTTCAAGAAGGTTGGTGGCCTTTGCCGTGCTGATCTGGGGTATGTCGATGAGTTGGGTCTCCAGCTCGAAAGAGGGTTCTTTCATTTCACCAACACTGTCGTAGAGCTGCATTCTCAGTTCCGGTCCCCAGACCTTGAGTCCCTCGAATTCAATACGCGTATTGCCCACCACATGTAATTCATCGTTCAGGGTGTCATATTCGATCTTGTCGCCATAGATGGATTGCTCATCCTTTTTGAGTGAGGCGTTGCCGAAAGAGCGCATTTTTCGTTCAAGATAAAAATCCATCTTGTCGCCTTCAATGACAATACTGCCAGGCTCTAGTGAGTGTTCTTCTGCTGCCATGTCTTCCGGTACATAAGGCATTTCCAGATGGTGCTCTAACTTGAGATTGGGATCGGGCATGGGACGGCTGCTGTCCAGGGCAAGCTGCGGCTGTTCATCAGTCCCCGCCCGGCCCGGCTGGCTGGGTGCGACAGGAATCACATTGCTTTGTATGTGTGCCAAAGCTTCATTCTCGAATTCCAGAATCACACGGCGTTGCTCGACTAGCTTATCCCTCTGCCGCATCTGGTACAGGTAATCCCAGCGATTGCCCTGAACATTCGCCTTGGTGAGTGGCATGCCCATAATGGCTTGCACCTCGGGTTTGGTCATTCCGGGGCGCAGCTGCATCATCATGCTGGATGTCACCGCATTAGCCTGCGGGGTATCTGTCGCACTGGGTGGGGTTGAAGCCTGAGTTTCTGCTGCCGGCTCGGCCAGTCCTTCTTGCGTCTGGGTTCCAATCACGTCCTCCATCGCGAATAGTGTTTCATTCGCCACTAGCATCAGGGCAGCGGCGAGCGCGATAAGATTGGTTTTGAGCATTGTTTTACGAGATGGGGAGCTAGGATTTTTTGTCAGTGATAAAATCGCATAAATCGCGTGTTTAGGCAATCCATAAATACTTGCGGGCAAGAGGCAATAAACCAATCATTTTATCAAAAAGCTGGAAATTGAAAGCTGAATATGACGGCATGGTGCACGAATGGATAGAAAAGAAGTGTTGGAAAGCTGGTTACATCATGTGCTGCCGAATGAAAAATTCAACCTGACAACGGCCTCCGCCGATGCCAGTTTCCGGCGTTATTTCCGTGTCCATCTGTCAGGACGCACCCTGATTGCAATGGATGCGCCACCGCCGCAGGAAGATTGTCGTCCCTTTGTCCATGCTGCAAACGTATTGCTTGATGCGGGCTTGAATGTGCCGCGTGTGATTGCGCAAGATATGGAGCGCGGTTTTTTACTGCTGAGTGACTTGGGCGATGTGACCTATTTGAGCGTACTGGATGAAACGACTGCCGATGAGCTCTATCGGGATGCCGTTGATGCGCTCATTAAAATGCAGTTGGCCAGTCGTGCAGGTGTATTTGCACCTTATGATGAAACCCTGCTGACGAGAGAGATGCAATTGTTCCCGGACTGGTATATTGCCAAACATCTCGCCATTTCCCTGACAGATACGGATCAGCAGGTTTTGCAGCAAACCTTCACCCGGCTGAATGACAATATTCTTGCACAGGCACAGGTGTATGTGCATCGCGATTATCATTCACGCAACCTGATGGTGTGCCGCGATGGTGAAAACCGGAATCCGGGCGTACTGGATTTTCAGGATGCGGTTTACGGACCTGTCACTTATGACCTGGTTTCCCTGTTTAAGGATGCTTATATTTCATGGGAAGAGGAACGTGTGCTCGACTGGACAGTGCGTTACTGGCAGGCGGCCAGGCATGCCGGTTTGTCCGTGCCGCAGGACTTCGCCGATTTCTATCGTGATTTTGAGTGGATGGGCGTGCAGCGACATATCAAGATACTGGGCATCTTTGCACGCCTCTTCCACCGTGATGGCAAGGATGGCTACCTGAAAGATATGCCGCTGGTGATGGATTATCTGCGTCGCGCTTGTGCAAGATATATTGAACTCAGGCCATTACTGAGGTTGCTCGACAAGATTGAGAAAAACCAGCCGCAGCATGGATATACATTTTGAAAGCCATGATTCTGGCCGCTGGCCGTGGTGAGCGCATGCGGCCATTGACCGACCATATGCCCAAACCGTTATTGCAGGTCGGCGGCAAGCCCTTGATTGTCTGGCATCTGGAGCGGTTGGCAAGCGCTGGCTTCCACGAGGTGATCATCAATCATGCGCATCTGGGTAAACAGATTGAAGATGCTCTGGGGAACGGCAGTCAGTGGGGTTTGTCCATTACATATTCACCGGAGACGGTTGCGCTTGAGACGGCGGGGGGGATTGCCAAGGCTTTGCCGCTGCTGGGGGCTGGACCTTTTCTGGTGGTTAATGCCGATATTTTTACGGATATTGATTTTTTCAAACTGAGGAATGCCCTGCAGGGCCAGGAGATGGCGCATCTGGTGATGATAGACAATCCGCCGCAACACCCGGAAGGGGATTTTGTTTGCGATTCTGGACGCGTCAAGCTGGAAGGTGGTTCCATGCTGACATTTTCCGGCGTCGCAGTTTATTCTCCCCGGCTGTTTGCCGGCCTGTCAGTCGATGTGCCGGTAAAACTGGCGCCTCTATTGAGGCAGGCGATTGAGAAAGGCGAAGTCAGCGGGGAGTATCACCGCGGAATCTGGCATGATGTCGGCACGCCGCAACGTCTGGATACGTTGAACCAGATGTTGAAGCAAGTTGAAAATTGAAGGTTAAGTATGTCTGATGTAAAACATTTTCTTGCGCGTAGAAATGCCTTGATGCAATCGATGGGCGGCGGTGTGGCGTTGATCCCGACTTCGCCGGAAGCGATTCGGAATCGTGATAGCCATTATCCGTATCGTTTCGACAGTTATTTTTATTACCTGACCGGATTTACCGAACCTGAAGCGGTTTTGTTGCTGATAGCTGGCGATAAACCAAAAAGCGTGCTTTTTTGCCGCGACAAGGATATGGAGCGGGAGATTTGGGACGGGTTTCGTTATGGACCGGAAGGCGCCCAGGAGAAGTTCGGTTTTGATGAGGCTTACTCGATCTCGCAACTGGATGAACTGGCCCCCAAATTCATCGCCAATCAATCCAGGCTTTTCTACAGTTTTGGCGCAGATGCAAACTGGGATGCCCGTGTCGCAAGCTGGTTGAATCATTTGCGTGCGCAGGGGCGCAGCGGCATCACTGCCCCATCCGAGATGGCAGATGCGCGCGTAATCATCGATGAGATGCGGCTATTCAAGTCTGCTGAGGAACTGGAAGTCATGCGGCGTGCAGCTGATATTTCGGCACATGCCCACAGGCGCGCCATGCAGACAGCACGACCAGGCATGATGGAATACGAGGTGGAAGCCGAGCTGCTGCATCATTTTTATCAGCGCGGCAGTCGCATGCCTGCGTACAGCTCCATTGTGGCGGGCGGCGCGAATGCCTGCGTGTTGCATTATGTGGAAAATAATCAGCGCCTGAACGATGGCGATTTGCTGTTGATAGATGCCGGTTGCGAGCTTGAGGGCTATGCCTCTGACATCACACGCACTTTTCCCGTCAATGGCCGGTTCAGTGCCGCACAAAAAGACATCTATGAACTGGTGCTGGCGGCCCAGGCCGCAGCTATCGACAAGATATGCCCGGGAAGTCATTGGAACGAGCCGCATGAAGCGGCCCTGGATGTGCTGGTAAGAGGGTTGATCGATTTTGGCCTGTGCAAGGGCAGTCATGAATCGGTGCTGGAGTCCGGTGATTATCGACGCTTCTATATGCATCGCACAGGACATTGGCTGGGGCTGGATGTGCATGATGCCGGTGAATACAAAAAGGCTGATGGTAACTGGCGACTGCTCGAGCCGGGGATGACGCTGACAGTGGAGCCCGGTTGTTATATCCGTCCCGCAGAAGATGTGCCTGAACATCTCTGGAATATTGGCATTCGTATCGAGGATGATGCGCTGGTGACAGCAAGTGGTTGTGAAATCATGACTGCTGCCGCGCCGAAAAAAGTAGCAGAGATTGAACATCTGATGACTGAAAAATGACATCCTCAGCGGGAATTCTGATTATAGGTGGCGGCCCGGTGGGCGCCACACTGGCATTGTCCCTGCAAGCCAGGGGCATTTCCTCAACCCTGCTTGAGGCGAGGCCGAGAGGTGCCTCGCATCGGGACCAGCGAGCTTTGGCACTGTCGTACGGTACAAGGCTGATTTTGCAGCGCTTGGGCTTGTGGCAGGATCTGGCGCCTCAAGCGACGGCCATTAATACGATTCATATATCGCAGCGAGGGAGCTTTGGCCGCACCCTGCTGAAAGCGGAAGATCAGGGGCGGGAGGCGCTTGGCTACGTCCTTTCCTATGGTGCGCTGACCAGTGTGCTGGATCGTGCGTTGGCGGCTGAGCCCGGTATCCGGATCCTCCATGAGGCCGAAGTGACGGACGTACTGCCTGGTACTACAACAACGCGCGTGACATTCAATCATGGCAGTCAGGAAACTCAACTGGAGACGGAACTGGCGGTACTTGCCGATGGTGGCAGAAGTCTGGGAGACATTCCCGGCTTGCAGCGTGAAACAAAAGAATATGGACACGATGCGCTGGTGACCAAAGTCCATGCGGAATTCTCCCATGACAATATTGCTTATGAACGCTTTACGCCCGCTGGTCCGATGGCTTTGCTGCCTAACGGCAAACATGATTTCTCACTGGTATGGACTGGCCTGCATGAAGAAGTTACAGGGATCCTGAAACTGGACGATGCTGATTTTCTGAATGCCCTGCATGCACATTTTGGTGACCGGGTCGGGCGTTTTCTCAGTGTGGGCAAGCGCATGAGTTTTTCGCTGAAGTTATCGCGGCTTAACCCTGTCGTGCTGTCGCATTTTGTGGTGGTTGGTAATGCCGCCCAGACCATGCACCCAGTCGCCGGGCAGGGATTCAACGTTGGCTTGCGCGATGCCTGGGAACTCAGTGAACATCTCGCAAACACCGAGTCATCTTCTTGGGGCGAGGCTGAGGCGTTATCCTGTTATGCAAAAACCAGGCAACGCGATACGAAACGCGGCCTGATGTTTACAGATTTCCTGGTCAATATTTTCTCGAATGATATTGTCGGCATTTCGGAACTGCGTTCAGTCGGCCTGGGTTTTCTGGATGTGGCAAAACCCGTCAAGCGCTTCCTGATCAATAAAATGAGTTTTGGCGCACGTGGATAATCAGACGATACAGGATTTCGATGTGCTCGTAGTTGGTGCCGGTCTGGTCGGTATGTCCTGCGCGTTGGCGCTCAGTCAGCAGGGCATGTCTGTCGGCTTGCTGGAGAGCAAGCCCTGCCGGCCATCGACCACAGACGAATATGCGGAAGATGACTGGGATAGCCGTATTTATGCCATCAGCCCGGCCAATGCCGAATGGCTGGCTGATCTGGGCGTCTGGCATCGCCTCGACACACAGCGTGTTTGTCCAATAGCGCAGATGCAGATTTTTGGCGACACTGGCAACAGCCATTTGCAGTTTGATGCGATGGAAGCCAATGTCGATGAACTGGGTTTTATCCTGGAAAGTCGCCATCTGGAGTCCGCTTTGCTGTCGGCATTGATGGATTCCGGCGTCAGGCTGATAAATGGCGTTGTAGCGGAGTCTGCCACCTTTGATCATCAGACAACCGAGATTCGCCTGCTGGATCAGCGCAGATTGCGTGCGCAGTTGCTGGTTGCCGCCGATGGCGCAAATTCATGGCTGCGCGGGCAGGCTGGCATCCATGTAGCCATACATGATTATCAACAGACTGCGGTTGTAGCGAATTTCGAGGTGGAAATTCCACATCATGGTGTTGCCTATCAATGGTTCAGCGAACGTGGCGTGCTTGCCTGGCTACCATTGCCGGGCAAACGGATGTCTATGGTCTGGTCTGCGGACGAGAAATTTTCAGAAGAGTTGCTAGAACTTAAGCCGGAATCGTTGTCTGATGAAGTGGCCATGCAAGGTGGGCTGAAGCCGGGAGCTCTTAAGGTGCTGACCGGGGCTCGCGGTTTTCCTTTAAGACAGCGCACCGCGGACTCTTTGGTTAAGCCTGGACTTGTCCTGATTGGCGATGCGGCACACACGGTACATCCGCTTGCCGGGCAGGGTGTTAATCTGGGCTTCAGGGATGCCAAGGTGTTGGTGGAGGTTTTGCGGAGCCGCCATACTCAGCAATCTTATGGCGATTTGATGCTGTTACGTCGATATGAGCGTGCGCGCAAACTGGATATGCTGGCCATGAAATCCGTAACCCGGGGTTTGGCCGGGTTGTTTGCGCATCATGATGGTTTTGTTAGGCAGTTGAGAAACTGGGGATTGAGCCTGACTAACCGTCAGGCAATGATCAAGAAGTACCTTACACTTCAGGCAATGCGTTAATTATTATTTAAAATCTGGGACACAAAATGTTAAAAAATCTACTTGGTTTATTCTTTGCTACTTTCCTGATAAGTAGTGCCCATGCGGACGATGCTTCCCTCAAGAAGGCCATCGAGTCAGCTTATCCGGATATCCAGGTGGATAGCATCAGGAAAACCCAGTACGGTGGTCTGTATGAGGTATTCATCGGCGGACAGATCGTTTATACCGATGAAAAATTCACTTTCCTGATTGCCGAAGGCCGTCTGATTGATGCGAAAACCAAGCGTAATGTCACTGCTGAGCGCATGGATGAATTGACCAAGGTGGATTTTTCCAAGTTGCCTTTGGATCAGGCGGTGAAGGTGGTGAGGGGGAATGGCAGTCGCAAGCTGGTGGTATTCTCGGATCCTGATTGCCCGTTCTGCAAACGCCTGGAGCAGAAAGAGCTGGCAGGGATTACTGATATCACTGTCTATACTTTTCTCTACCCGCTGGAACAATTGCATCCCGATGCAGCCAACAAAGCCAAAGCAATCTGGTGTTCACCTGACCGTGCTAAATCCTGGATGGATTGGGTGTTGAATAATCGTCTGGTTAAAGGTAGTACCAGTTGTGATACGCCGATTGAGAATCTGGCAACGCTGGGTAAAAAGCTCGGCGTGACCAGCACGCCGACCCTGATTTTTGCTGATGGCAAGCGCATGCTCGGGGCATATCCCGCAGCCGAGATCGAAAAAGCGTTGAACGCGGCAGGGGTGAAGAAATAGCAGAGTCTTTGGAAGATTAACCTACGACTTGGCCCATCTTGAATATTGGCAGGTACATGGCGATAACGAGGCCGCCGATCAGCACGCCGAGTACTACCATGATGATCGGTTCCATTAAACTGGAAAGTGCGTCAACAGCATCATCAACTTCCGCTTCGTAGAAATCGGCAACTTTTGAAAGCATGGAGTCGAGCGCGCCGGACTCTTCGCCGATAGCAGTCATTTGCAGGACCATGTTGGGGAATACTTCCGCATTTTGCATGGCAACAGTCAAACTGGTGCCTGTGCTGATTTCGCTCTGGATTTTTTTGGTGGCGTCATAATACACCCGGTTGCCGGAGGCGCCGGCAACGGAATCCAAGGCTTCAACCAGGGGTACGCCGGCAGCGAACATGGTTGAGAGGGTTCTGGCAAAGCGGGCGATCGTGGCAATTTTGATCAAATTGCCAAATATTGGCAATTTGAGCAGCAATCTGTCCATTGTGGATTGCATCTTTTCTGAACGTTTCCAGGTATAGAAAAAGAACCACACGCCACCGCCGATCGAGCCAAATATCGCCCACCAATAGTTCACGAAGAAGTCGGACAAGCTCATTACGATCAACGTTGGAGTTGGCAGGTCCGCGCCAAAACTGCTGAACAGTTCCTTGAACGCAGGAATCACGAAAATCATGATCACTGCCGTAATGACAAAAGCCACGACAATGATGGAAATCGGGTAAAACAGCGCCGACTTGATTTTTCCCTTGATGGCTAGGATTTTTTCTTTATAGGTGGCCAGTCTGTCCAGCAGGGAATCGAGAATACCTGCCTGTTCCCCAGCCCCTACCAGGTTGCAATAGAGTGCGTCAAAGTAGAGAGGGTATTTTCTGAATGCTTGACTCAGGCTGCTGCCGGTCTCGACGTCGGCTTTGAGGTCACCCAGTAGCTTGGCTACCGCTGCATTGCTATGACCCTTGCCCACTATGTCAAATGCCTGCAGTAATGGAACGCCGGCTTTCATCATGGTGGCGAGCTGGCGGGTAAACAAGGTGACATCCTTGTCAGTGACCTTTCCGCCGGACTTGAAGCCGCTTTGTTTGCCAACCTTGATGACATTGATGCCCTGGCGTCTTAGCGTTGCCTTAACGAAAGCATCGCCGGATGCCTTCATTTCACCCTTGATGCGTTTACCTTTTTTATCGGTGCCTTCCCATACGTAGGTAATTTCCTTGCCTGCACTGACTGCCATATTTGAGTTCCTGAATTATTCGTTGGTGACTGCTTCGATTTCTGCAATCGAAGTCAGGCCCTGTTTGACTTTGAGCAATCCTGATTGACGCAAGTCTTTAACACCTTCAATAATCGCCTGGTCGGCAATATCGTGGGCCGTGCCATTCTTCATGATAATGCGACTGATGGCATCGCTGACTGGCATCACCTGGTAAATGCCAACGCGCCCCTTGTAACCACCATTGCATAGCTCGCAGCCACCTTCCTTGGGCCCATACAATTGCCAGCTGCCGTCGATATCCTCTTCCTTGAAACCGACACCCAGTAGAGCTTCTTTAGGCACATCCAGGGGAACCTTGCAGTTGGGGCAAAGCTTGCGTGCCAGACGCTGGGCGGTGATGAGTGAGACGGCCGAGGCTATATTGAATGGTGCCACGCCCATGTTCATTAACCTGGTCAATGTGGACGGTGCATCATTGGTATGCAAGGTTGACAGCACCATGTGGCCTGTCGATGCAGCTTTAATGGCCATATCGGCTGTTTCCAGGTCGCGAATTTCACCAATCATGATGATGTCGGGATCCTGACGCAGGAAAGATTTGAGCGCTGCGGCAAAAGTCAGGCCCTGCTTGTCATTGACATTGACCTGGTTGATGCCTGCCAATGGGATTTCCGCCGGGTCTTCGGCCGTAGAGATATTGACGCCCGGTTCGTTGAGAATATTAAGGCAGGTGTAAAGCGAAACGGTTTTGCCTGAACCGGTAGGCCCGGTGACCAGCACCAGGCCATATGGACGGCTGACGGCTGACAGCAGGGCTTCTTTTTGCTCCGGTTCATAGCCCAGGGCCTCAATCCCCAGCTTGGCACTGGAGGGATCGAGGATACGCATCACTATTTTCTCGCCATGAATCAGCGGCAAGGTGCTGACGCGAAAGTCGATGGTGCGGGTTTTTGATAGCACCAGTTTCATGCGGCCATCTTGTGGGATGCGCTTCTCTGAAATGTCCATGTTGGAAATGACTTTGATGCGAGAAGCCAGTTTTTCCTTGATGGCTAGCGGCGGCTGCGCAATTTCTCGCAGTATGCCGTCGACACGGTAGCGAACACGATAGAATTTTTCATAGGGCTCGAAGTGCAGGTCGGATGCGCCCATATTGATGGCGTCGATCAGAATCTTCTGCAGGTATTTAACTACCGGGGCGTCATCAATCTCGATTGACTGGGTTTCTTCCTGTGCCTGGTCTTCGCCCTCCATATCGAGATTGAAATCGTCATCAACTGCGATAGAGCTCATGCTCGTATCGCTGGCCTCGACTATTTTTTCAATCCACTTGGCAAGTTTGTCATCTTCGACAACGACTGGCGACAGGGTCATCCCGGTCTGGAACTTCACATCGTCGAGTACATGCAGATTGGTGGGGTCTGACAGCGCGATGTAGAGTGTGTTGCCTCTAGCCTGCAGAGCCATCACATGGCTGGACTGCATGAGCTTGGCATCGATGCCTTTGCTTGGCAGATAATCGATATTCAATGCATTCAGATCGAATAAAGGAAAACCAAATGCGTTTGATGCAGTTTCTGCTACTTGCAGAGCGGTGAGTTTTTTACTGGCAACAAGCTGTTTGACGAAGGGGATTTGCTGGGTATTGGCCGACGACTGGATGGCACTCGCTTCATCATCTGACAGCAGCTTTTCCTGTACCAGCATACGGGCAAGCCCGCCGAGTTTGATGGGTGAAATCGCAGTAGCCATTAGTCTTTAATTTCTTGGTTTTGTAATTGGTTGATAATTAATTGCCTGCTGGAACCTGAGCCCTTGCATGGATAATGCACGCTAGTCATTTGTTTGTAAAGACACATGGACTTCCCCCGAAATTCAGCCGGGCGATACAGCAGTTTGCCGCAGTTGGATAAATAATTCTTGACTTATTGAAATAACGCAAGTAAAAATCCGTTCAGGTGTTTTGATTCGAAGCAATTTTAGCGGACGCTACTGGCTTAAGTTCTTGAATTAAAAACTTTTGGGGACGCCTCCCCTTGATTTAGTAAGGAAGTTTTAAATGGCAACAGGTACCGTAAAGTGGTTCAATGATTCCAAAGGTTTTGGTTTTATTACCCCGGATGATGGTGGCGATGATTTGTTCGCACATTTCTCCGCCATTGTAGAAGCAGGCTACAAGAGTCTTAAGGAAGGTCAGCGTGTGACATTCGATGTCACCGAAGGCCCAAAAGGCAAGCAAGCTTCTAATATTCAGAAGGCTTAAGCTCCAATCGCAGGACAGACTTCATTAAAACGGCCCATTCAGGGCCGTTTTATATTGTGTCGTTTCTGCGTTACATGTGATGGATAATTTCATCACCGAATTGTGAGGTGCCAACTTGGGTGGCACCATCCATTTGCGATGAGAAATCCTGCGTCACGCGTTTAGCCGCGATGGCTTTCGCTACGCCATGAATCACCAGGTCTGCCGCTTCGGCCCAGCCGAGATGTCTTAACATCATCTCGGCAGAAAGTATGAGCGAGCAGGGGTTGGCAATATCCTGGCCGGCGATTTTTGGTGCCGTGCCATGGGTAGCCTCGAACATTGCTGTCGTATCGGACAGATTGGCACCAGGTGCAATACCAATACCACCAACCTGCGCCGCCAGGGCATCCGACATATAGTCACCATTCAGGTTGAGTGTTGCCACTACATCGTAATCCTGTGGATGCAGCAGGATTTCTTGCAGGAAAGCATCTGCAATGCAGTCCTTGATGATGAGGCCATCGGGCAGTTTGCACCATGGCCCGCCGTCGATTTCCACAGCGCCGAATTCTTCCTTGGCGACTTCATAGCCCCAGTTCTTGAATCCACCTTCAGTGAATTTCATGATGTTGCCTTTGTGCGCAATGGTCACTGATTTCCGGTTGTTGTCGATAGCGTACTGAATCGCTTTGCGCACCAGTCTTTTGCTGCCGTCGACGGATACCGGCTTGATACCGATGGCGGAAGATTCCGGGAAGCGGATTTTCTTGCGCACGCCCATGTCGCTGAGGAAGTTGATAACTTTTTTGACTTCGTCCGTACCTGCAGCCCACTCAATGCCGGCATAAATATCTTCAGTATTTTCGCGGAAGATCACCATATCGGTTTTCTCCGGATGTTTGACCGGGCTGGGTACGCCGCTAAAGTACTGCACAGGGCGCAGGCAAACGTAGAGATCCAGTTCCTGGCGCAAGGTAACATTCAATGAACGGATGCCGCCGCCAACCGGGGTGGTCAGAGGGCCCTTGATCGAAATCACATAGTCCTTGACCGCCTGCATGGTTTCATCCGGCAACCATTGATTATCACCATAGACTTTAGTGGCTTTTTCGCCGGCATAGACTTCCATCCAGGAAATGGCGCGTTTGCCGCTATAGGCTTTTTCTACCGCAGCATCGACCACCTTGATCATCGGCGGCGTGATATCGACACCGATTCCATCGCCCTCGATAAATGGGATAATCGGATGGTCAGGTACACTGAGTGAGTTGTCAGCGTTGATGCTGATTTTT
>PHCD01000175.1 GCA_002842135.1 Betaproteobacteria bacterium HGW-Betaproteobacteria-8
CTGTTGATATGTTTGACGAGATCCAGTCCGTTACCATCCGGCAGACGCATGTCGGTGAGGCAAAGTGCATAGTGGCGCTGGCTCAGCAGGAATTTTGCATCGTCGACATCGGCTGCGCTGTCAGTGGAGATACCCATGCGCTCCAGCGTCATAACCAAGAGTTCCCGGATATCCGTTTCGTCATCTACTACCAGGCATGCAGGTTTTATGGTCATTGCGCTGTTTGCCTTTTAATCTGGATCAGGAACAGGCTGCCATTGTCCGTCGGCTGATACTCGATTCTGCCGTCATTGGCTTCACACAGTTCGCGTGCGATATAAAGCCCCAGTCCGGTGCCGCTCGACTCGGTGGTAAAAAAAGGTTCAAACAGGTGCGGGATGATTTCTTCGGCAATGCCGGAACCGTCATCCTTGATGGCGACCGTCAGTTTGGTCTCTCCTGGCGATTCAATCAGGGAGAGAGTCAGGCTGCTTTCCTGTCGGCGGCTGTGGTGCCAGCCATTGCGACAAATATTCCAGAGAATCTGATTCAGGTGGCGGCGGTCAAACAGGATGTTTCCATCATGTCCGGCCAGATACATCCTGAAGTGTTCTGGGGGGATTTTTTCTGCCTGGCAGAATTGTGTATGGAAGTCCTGCAGAAATTTTGCCAGGCTGATGCTTTCCTGCTGAGTGCGGTCGCGCCGGTTCAGTTCCAGCACGTCCTTTACGATCTGATCCAGGCGTGTGACATTGTCGGCGACAATTTGCAGCATGCGTTTGATCGCAGGGTCATTCATGGCTTCTTCCTGCAACAGCTGATTGGCATGGCTGATCGCGCTAAGCGGATTGCGAATTTCGTGGGCGATATTGGCTGTCAGGCGCCCGAGAGCGACCAGCTTCATCTGTTGTGCCTGCATCTGAATCTGACTCCAATCCTCAATAAATATTACAGCACCATCATGCCGGTCATTGCTGACCGGCATTAGCCGCAATCTGAGTTCGCGCTCGATCAATCTCAATTTTCTGTGTTTGTTGGCATTTTTCTGGACGTTGTTTTCAGTAATCCAGTGTGCCAGCAATGCTGCCACTTCCGGCGCATATTCGTCCAGGGTTTCGAATTCGGTATGCTGATGGCCAAGCAACTTTTCCGCTTGTGTGTTGCAGTGACGAATCTTGAAATCCTTGTCTACCACCAGAATGCCGTCCTGAATTTCCTGTGTGATCAATTGATTGATTTGCGCCATGTTCTCCAGATCGATACCACGTTGTGAGGCCAGTGCTTCACTCTGTTTGGTACGTTTGGAGAAACTGTGCGCCAGCCATGCCGTGGCAAAGCAGCTGAGGCTGAGCATGGCGGCATGCGTATAATCGACCTGATGTTGTTCCCAGGTGATGAACTGGTATGACTGTTCCAGCAGCAGGGCGATGCTGGCAATCGCAGCATAGAACAGGGCCAGTCGCCCTTGGCTGAACAGGCTGGCGCTTGCTGTTGCCAGCACCAGCAGCAGCCCAAGGCCACTCTCCAGGCCACCGGCAGCGTAGATCAGGGTAACGATAAAGCCGATATCAATGATCGTAATGAGTGTCAGGCGTCGGTCAAGGATCACGACCTTGAACCAGCTCAGTAGTGCGGCGCTCAGGCTGAAGACGAGGTAGGAGCCGGCCAGCCTGAGGTAGAGCTGACTATTGTAGTTCTCGCGCCAGGGGAGCTCCTGCCAGAAGAAGAAATAGGTGACCAGGCCGCAGGCGATGACAAAGCGATAAAGATGCGAAAAACGCATCGAGCGCCAATAAGCGCTCGGCAACAGG
>PHCD01000176.1 GCA_002842135.1 Betaproteobacteria bacterium HGW-Betaproteobacteria-8
TCCGCCAGCAGCTTATTCAGGGCATGATTCACTTCTTGCGTCATGCCGCTGCGCAGTTGCTTGACGGTCATTAGCTGGGCCACCGAAAACCCCTGGCCTGCCGCCCTGATCGCCCCCTTCAGGCTGGCCTGATCCGCCGCCACTGCGGACAGCGGGTTCAATCCACTGACACCATATGCCTGCATGGATTGCCGTGAATCCGCATTGATCACCAGAACCTCGCTGCCTTGACGCTGCAGGGAAACGGCCAGGTTGATCAACATGCGGGATTTATCAAACCCGTCGCTTGCCGACAGTACGGAAAATACCCTGGGCTGCGGTCCTGCCATGATCCTGCGCAAACCGTCAGCCTGGTCATCATGATTTGCGTAGAGATTAGCCAAGGCTCAACTCCCTTGCTGAAGCTCTGGCGGCATGCGCCATCAGTAAAGGCAGATCCTCATCACGGAACTGGAAAGGCTTGCCGGCAGGACTTTTTCTCAATTTGAATGCGTGATGCACCAGCATTTTCCTGTTGGCAACATGCAAGTCTTCAGGCACACGCTGGCCATTGGCGACGTAGTAGAGGCGCAACTTTTCGCGCACGATGACATCCAGGGCGCTGCCTATCGTTGCCGCTTCATCCAGTTTGGTCATGATGCAGCCGGCCAAACCTTTGCCGCGATAGGCATTGACGACATCCATCAGGGTTTCGCCAGTGCTTGTCGCATTAATGCACAGCAGACGCTTGATGTGATTGCCAGCCCCCGCCAACATGGCGATTTGCCTGGTCACCATCTCATCACGTTGATTGACGCCCACGGTGTCAATCAGGATGGTGTGCTTGCCCTTCAACTCTTCAAGCGCAATCTTCAGGTCCACCTCATCTTTCACGGCATGCACCATCACGCCCAGAATCTTGCCGTAGATGCGTAATTGTTCATGCCCGCCAATACGATAGGCATCGGTCGTAATCAGCCCCAACTTGGATGCGCCATGTTTCATGACAACGCGTGCGGCCAGTTTGGCTGTCGTCGTGGTCTTGCCGACGCCCGTTGGGCCAATCAGCGCAAATACCCCGCCTTTATCCAGCAGGTCGCTTTCGTCATCTATCGTGTTGAGGTTTTTCTCGAGCACGGATTTCGCCCAATTCAACGCGCTATCCTGAGTCTGGTTCTGCGGCAGGTTCTCTGCGATCTGACGAGCCAAGCCGGCACCGAAACCTGCACTCAACAACCTGCGCAGCAAAACCGAGGCAGTCGGGCTGCGGCGCTGGGTGTTCTCCCAAACCAGCTCCGTCAGTTGCGACTCAATCACACCACGCATGGAACGCACTTCCGACATCAGCTTTTCAAATTCCGGGGTTGTTTGTTCAGATGGTTTTGCTGCAAAGACGGACTTGGCTGCTGGAGTAGCCGGCAGCCTGCTTGTCGCCGGTTTGGGCAGTTGTTGTTTGTGCGCCTCCGGCCCGGATTGCAGGGGCCTGGTCACTGCCGGTTTTGCAAAAACCGGCTCCGCTTCGTGCAAAGGATTCCTGCGGCTGGTCAATGCGGCAAGTGAGTCCGGTGACAGGATGTCGTCTTCCATTGCAGCGTCATCATCAATCAGGATAGTTTGTGGCTTGGCGCCAACTACCGGTTTTGCAAGCGGCTGACTGCCGTTGCCAAAACCAAGTGACTCCTGCGCCACCAGATTGTCCATCTCTGCACCATCCAGGGCCAGAATCTCATTGCCGCCGTTAACCGCCTTGTTGGAAAGAATCACCGCATCCGGCCCCAACGCCTTTCTCACCATGGCAAGGGCTTCGCG
>PHCD01000055.1 GCA_002842135.1 Betaproteobacteria bacterium HGW-Betaproteobacteria-8
TGATCCAGGCGCAATCCGCCCAGGTTTTGTGGAATCTCGAGAGTGATAGGAGTGGTTTGTGTCATCGGTTATAATCAGTGCCAATCAATTGGTCTTGCACATGGATGTTATTAAATGAAGCATAGTTTAGCGGTAATTACAGCGCTTATCTTTACAATCTTGCTCGGCGGATGCAGCATCTTCGGTGCGCCGACCATACTGGACGAGACCAAAGGCTGGAATCTGGAACGCCTGTACAGTGAGGCCGAAGCCAAGATGCGCGAACGCGACTGGGACAAAGCCATCAGCTATTACCAGATCCTGGAATCACGCTACCCGCACGGCCGTCATGCCATGCAGGCTCAACTTGAGGTCGCTTACGCCTATTTCAAGAAAAACGAACCCGTCCTCAGTATTGCCGCCGCCGACCGGTTTATCAAGATGCACCCCAATCATCCGAATATCGACTACGCCTACTACCTGAAAGGCATCGCGACGTTCAACGACCGCGGCGTTGTCGAAAAACTCACCCGCCAGGGGATCAGTGACCGTGACCCGAAATCCCTGCGCGCCTCGTTTTTTGCACTGAAAGAACTGGTTACCCGTTACCCGGAAAGCCGTTATGCCAAAGATGCCACCTTGCGCATGACCTACCTGGTCAATCAATTGGCAGACCACGAACTGCATGTTGCACGCTACTACATGAAGCGCAAAGCTTATGTGGCAGCACTCAACCGCGCAAAATTCGCAATTGAGTCTTATCCTGATTCGACCTCAAATGAAGAAGCACTGGTCATCATGATCAGCGCCTACGACCTGCTGGAAATGGATGACCTGAAACAGGGCACCCTGAAGGTTCTGCAAGCCAACTATCCTGACAGCCCGATGCTTGGGAAAGGCGTACCTAGCGAAGGTCGTGCCTGGTGGAAATTCTGGGAAAGTCTGTACTCCAGGTAATCACTGCAGTTTCAGGTCAATTCAAGTTTAATCAGGCCAATACCTGATTAAACCGATATCTGACAGGCAGCTCTGTCGCCTGTCCTGCAGTTTCCTTACCTGCCCTGCTTGCGCTTCTTTTCTTCCGCGTCTTTCTTTGCCTTCAGCGTCGCACGTTCGGCAACTTTACGTCTGCGCATGCTGACGATGCCTTCCCCGCTCTTGGCTTTTTCCGGCTCGGCGTAGGGATTGCTACCTTGTTTGAACTGCACCCTGAGTGGCGTTCCAGACAGGCGGAACACCTTGCGGAACGTCCCTTCCAGAAAACGTTTGTAACTGTCCTTGATGCCATCAACGTGATTGCCGTGAATAACCACAATCGGCGGATTGCTGCCGCCCTGGTGTGCATAACGCAACTTGGGCCTGATCCCCTTGCTGATCGGCGGTTGATGCTGTGTCGTCGCATCAATCAGCACACGCGTCAATTGAGGCGTAGAAAGCTTGGCCATCGCCGCCTTGTAGGCTTCATCAACCGACACAAACAACTCGGACAGACCCTTTTTTCTCAATGCAGAAATATAGTGGAATTTGGCAAAATCGAGGAACTGCAGCTTGCGATCTATCTCACGCTTAATCCAGTCGCGCTCATCTTCCTTGAGACCATCCCATTTGTTGATCGCCACAACCAGCGCACGCCCGCTGTCCAGAATATAGGCAGCCACATGCGCATCCTGTTCTGTAATGCCATCCTGCGCATCGACCACGAGAATTGCCACATTGGCTTCTTCAATCGCCTGCATGGTCTTGACCACGGAGAACTTTTCTACGGCCTCAAACACCTTGCCGCGCTTGCGCACACCTGCCGTATCAATGATCTTGTAGTGTTTGTTGCCACGCTGCAAATCCATCTCGATCGAATCGCGTGTCGTTCCCGGCTGGTCAAACGCAATCACGCGCTCCTCACCCAGCAAGGCATTTACCAACGTTGACTTGCCTACATTCGGACGTCCGACTATGGCAATTTTGGGTATTCTGTCTTTATCAGGCTCTTCTTCCTGTTCAGGCTCCGCAAAGGGTTCAAGAGCCAGCTCGACCAGATCCTTTACACCTTCGCCATGTGCAGAAGAAATAGAGAGCGGATCACCCAAACCCAGCTCGTAAAATTCAGCTGAAACGACTGCACGCTGCATGCCTTCAGTTTTATTGACCGCCAGCAATACAGGACGCTGACTCTTGCGCAACCTGTCAGCAATCACCTTGTCCTGAGGCGCAAGTCCAGCCCGCCCGTCAACAATGAAAATCACCACATCGGCTTCATCAATGGCCAACAGGGTTTGTCTGGCCATTTCCTGCAGGATTCCGGTATCGGCAAGCGGCTCAAAACCGCCGGTATCGACCACCAGATAAGGCTTGCTGGCACCAAGTCCGCGGCCGTAGTGACGGTCGCGTGTCAGGCCAGGCAGGTCTGCCACCAGGGCATCACGCGTGCGCGTCATGCGATTGAATAGTGTGGATTTGCCGACATTAGGTCGGCCTACCAGTACGATGGTCGGTAGCATTGGGTAGCGTCAGCCTACTTTATGGAAATGGCGTAAAGTCCACCATTGCGTGTTTGGGCGAGCATGACGCCATCATTGATTTCAGTCATCTGCGGCATGATAGCGCTATCATCGGTTTTCATTCTGGCAGCAAAAGCACCGTCTTCACGTTGCAGGAAGTGGACATACCCCTGCAGGTCACCGACGGCAATCAAATCACCCATAGGCAATGGCGCTGAAATCTGGCGATAGCGCAAGTCACCCTGGCGCCAGAAAGTCTTGCCGCTGGCAAAATCGAGCGAGTAGACAGCCCCTTGCGCATGCGACAGATAAAGTCTTCCAGACTCTGCATTGATACCGGTATAACTTGAAATATCCCGGCTCCAACCAATTCTACCGGTTGCACGGTCGACGGCCGCTACCTTGCCCTGATAGGCAACGGCAAATACTGCAGGGCCGTCCACCACGGGCAGGCTGGTAATGTCGGCGATACGCTCGATTTCAGTTGTTCCTTTAGGCTGGGCGACAGATGCCTCCCACAGGCTGTTGCCATCATCCGCTTTTACAGCGACCAGCTTGCCGCCAGCATACCCTGCATAAACGATACCATCCGCAATCACGATGCCGGCACTGCTGCGCAAGGTCAGCGCCGGCGTCGAGCGCTGGAAAACCCATTTACGGCTACCATCTATCGCATTCAAGCCAAAAATACGGCCATCACCGGCACGCACCACCACAATATCAACATGGACACGGGGTGCACTCAATACCTCACTGCTGACTTTGGATTTCCATAGCAGCTTGCCCTGCTGGCTGTAAGCCATGACATGGCCAGTGGGTGTGCCAACCAGGACAAGGTTGGCGCCGAGGCCAACGCCTGCAGAGAACTTTTCTTCGGCGCTTACACGCCACTCTTCCTTACCTGTACTCGCATCAAGCTTGACCAGTTCACCCTCAGCACTGGCGGCGTAAACTGCGGCACCTTCAACAGCAGGTGAAAAATCGAAGCTTTCAGCAGCACCCACCCGGCTGCTCCATAAAAGCTTGGATGTGGCTGTCGGTTGAAATTCAACCAGTGCTGCCGGCGGATTAAGCTCCTCCCTGCCGAAGATTCGTTCAGATATTTCGGTCTTCAGATCAGTGACAGAAGCACAACCGGCGAGCAAGACACCCGCCATGACGATCAGCTTCCCAGGCAAGGACTGCAGGCGCAAGCTTATTCTCCCAACGCTTCCAGCTTATGCTGGGTATAACGTGAATAGCGGCTGCCGAATTCAAAACTTTTCAGCGCTTCCTGATAGGCCGCCTTGGCATCTGACGGTTTACCTTGTGCCACGAGAATATCGCCCTTCAAGTCTGCGAACAGGCCATCAAAACTTGATTCATGTTTTTCGTTCGCCAGTTTCAGCGCAGCTTCATAATCCTTCTGTTCAAACAGAATCGCTGCCAGTTGCAACTGGGCCAAGGTTTTAACGGAATCTTCCCTGGCATTCTTGTATGCCCACTCAGACTGAACCTTGGCACTATCTACATCCTTGGCGTTGTAATGCGCTTTGGCAGAAAGCAACGCAGCGCGTGCAGCATAAGGCGTTGATGGGTATTTCTCAATGATCTCGCCTGAAAGCGTCTGGATGGCCTTGACGTCAGTCGGGCTCGTATCGCCCAGCTGCATGAACATGGTTGAAGCGGCTTCAGACTGCTTGGCCTGATACTGCTTCCAACCCTGATATCCACCAAACGTAACTGCCACCAGGCCGACAACGATCAACACCTTGTTGCCGTTTGTTTTCCACCATGTTTTCAGTGCGTCTAACTGGTCCTGCTCTTCTAAATCAAGTGCCATTCTGATTTCCTAAAACTTAATATTAAGCGGCCAATGCTCTCCGGCCTGGTATGGATTGCAATAAATTACGGGTATATTCCTGTGCAGGCGCATCGTAGATGCTTTCCACACTGCCCTGCTCAATCAACTTGCCCTGGTACATCACTGCCACTTCATCGGCGATATGCCTGACCACACGCAAATCATGGCTGATGAAGATATAGCTCAAGGCCATCTCCTGCTGCAACTCTTTCAGCAGCAACAAAATCTGTGCCTGTATAGACACATCCAGAGCCGATACAGGTTCGTCACACACAACCACCTTGGGTTCCAGCACCAGCGCCCTGGCGATCCCGATACGTTGTCGCTGGCCCCCGGAAAACTGGTGCGGATACTTCTGCATATCAGCTTCGGACAGGCCGACACGCTCAAGCATCTTGACGACTTTCGCGTGCTGTTCATCCTGTGTTCCCAACTGATGGATCAACAATCCCTCACCCACAATCTGCCCCACACGCATGCGCGGATTGAGCGAAGCAAAGGGATCCTGAAACACCATTTGCAGATAGCGCCGCTGTGCACGCAAGGCCGAACCTGACAATCGGGCCAGATCCCGGCCCTGGAATAGAACCTCGCCACCATCCAGGGGCTGCAATTGTAACAGACAACGTGCCAAGGTGGATTTCCCGCTGCCGGACTCACCCACAACGGCTAATGTTGTACCTTGCTGCAAATCCAGGCTCACGTCATCCAGCGCCTTGACCAGCGACGTACCAAGACCCAGTTTGCCTGTACGCTGCTTGTAGAACTTTGTCAGATGCCTTGCGCTGAGAATGATTTCACTCATGCTGCAGCCTCTTCATTCAACCATGCATAATCAATAGGTTTCAGCGGCCGTTTGCCATCTGCATCCGGCACGCATGCCAGCAAAGCCTGTGTGTATGGGTGCTGCGGGTTATGCAGCACCTGCGCAACCGGGCCGGATTCCACAATCTCGCCACGGAACATCACCACCACATCATCGGCAATATCCGCCACCACGCCAAAATCATGCGTAATAAACAGCATCGCCATGTTCATGCGGGTCTTCAATTCAGCCAATAATTTGAGAATCTGCGCCTGCACAGTCACATCCAGCGCCGTCGTCGGTTCGTCAGCAATCAGCATGGCCGGCTCACAGGCAATACTCATGGCAATCATGACGCGCTGCCGCTGACCGCCGGAAAGTTCGTCAGGATAGCTTTTGGCGCGGTTAGCTGGTATGCCGACCTGCTCCAGCAAGGCTGCGACCTTGGCTTTCAATGCCTGCCCCCTGAGCCCGAGATGCACGACCAAGGTTTCACCAATCTGCTTACCTATCGTCAACACGGGATTCAGGGAGGTCATGGGTTCCTGGAAGATCATGCCGATACGGCCGCCCCGGATCTTGCGCAACTCATCATTACTGATGCCAACCAGGTTCCGGCCCTGGAAAATGACCTTGCCTTGCGCCAGGCACAATTGTGAGGAAAGCAGGCCCATAACAGAGAGCGCCGTCAGACTTTTACCACTGCCGGATTCGCCGACGACACAGGTGGTTTTACCTGACTCAAGCGTGAAAGAGACGTTGTTCACCAGCAGTTTGTCCGGTGCATTCTGCGGGGTAACCGTCAATCCTTCAATCTTGAGTAATTCAGTCATGTCTGCAGCTTCTCGATGGCCTGTTGTAGGGATAGCCTTTGCTGTTCGCCCGCCTGCAACATGGGCTTGAGCGTCACCTGATTCGCCAGCACTTCATCTTCACCCAGTATCAACGCATATCTTGCCTGCGAGCGATCGGCTTTCTTCATCTGCGATTTGAAGCTGCCGCCACCGCTATGCTGAATGACAGCCAGGCCTGCATTCCTTAGTTCTTCCGCGATGCGCAGCGCCTGTTTTTCCGCAGCCTCGCCTACATTCACCAGATAAACATCCGGCGACTGTACAGCCTCTATGCCATATTCCTGCATCAACAAAAACACGCGTTCCAGGCCAATGCCAAAACCACAAGCAGGCATGGGCTCCCCACCCAGTCTTTCAACCAGTGAATCATAGCGGCCTCCGCCAGCTATCGTTCCCTGACTGCCGAGCCTGGTCGTCACCCATTCGAATACCGTTCGGTTGTAGTAATCCAGGCCGCGCACCAGGCGGTGGTTGTGCTGATATGCCACCCCTGATTCTTGCAGCATCTGGCACAAGCTATGATAGTGCTCACGGCTTTCGGTTCCCAGGGTGTCGAGCAAGCGTGGAGCTGCCTCAATCATGGCCTGCATACGCGGGTTCTTGCTGTCGAGGATGCGCAAAGGGTTACTGTGCAGCCTGCGTTTGGCATCCTCATCCAGCAGGTCCGCATGCTGTTCAAAATAGGCAATCAGGGTTTCACGGTATACAGCACGCTCTTCGGCATCGCCTATGGTGTTGATGTGCAGTTCGACATCGGCAATGCCAAGCTCACGCCACAAGCGGGCCAGCATAATAATCTGTTCCGCATCGACCTCAGCGCCGGCGAAGCCAAAAGCCTCTGCGCCAATCTGATGAAACTGGCGTTGACGGCCCTTCTGCACGTTTTCGTGCCTGAACATCGGGCCCATGTACCAGAGGCGTTGCGGACCGTTATAGGTCAGGCTATGCTCAACCACGGCACGCACACAACCAGCAGTGCCTTCAGGACGTAACGTTAATTTGTCGTCGTTGAGTTCATCGGTCCAGGAGTACATCTCCTTTTCCACAATATCGGTATGCTCGCCGACACTGCGCACAAAAAGATCCGTAGTCTCGACTATCGGCATACGGATATTGCGGTATCCGTACTGTGCCAGCACACGCTTTGCCTTATCCTCGAGCAGCTGCCAGAGCGGTGTCTGCTCTGGCAGGATGTCATAAAAACCCTTGATGCTCTGGAATTTAGTGGTTTGAGGTTTGGTGCTCTGCAATTTTGCGCTCTGTAATTTTGGATTCTGGGATTGATCAGCCATGCTGCCGGGTTCTTGTTTTCGTCATTGACTGACTCTTGCCGTGATCAGACGGCACGAATCGGAATGGTTTTGGCTTCGTTTAACGCCTTGAATTCCTGGCGCAATCTGCCGCCTTCGGCATAGTTTTTCTGCACATAATCTTCCACGATAGCCTGGAATTCCTCAGCGATGGCATCACCTTTCAAGGTCACGGTTTTTTCACCATCGACAAATACAGGCGCCACCGGGATTTCACCCGTGCCCGGCAAACTGATACCGATATTGGCCAGTTTGGACTCGCCTGGTCCATTCACCACACAGCCCATGACGGCAACACTCATGGATTCAACACCGGGATATTGCTTGCGCCAAACCGGCATCTGCTCACGCAGGTAGCGCTGGATCTTTTGCGCCAACTCCTGGAAGAAGGTCGAGGTGGTACGGCCGCAGCCGGGACATGCTGTTACCAATGGCGTGAAGGAACGAATCCCCATGGTCTGCAGGATTTCCTGCGCAACCACCACTTCCTTGGTTCTTGATTCGTTCGGTTCAGGCGTCAAGGACACCCGTATAGTGTCGCCTATGCCTTCCTGCAGTAACAGCGACAATGCAGCGGTAGAAGCCACGATGCCTTTGGAACCCATGCCGGCTTCGGTCAGACCCAGATGCAAGGCATAATCGCAGCGTGCCGCCAGATCGCGATAGACCAGCAACAGATCCTGTACATTGCTCACCTTGCAGGAAATGATAATGTGGTCGCTGGGCAAACCCAGTGCCTCAGCCTGCTGGGCACTTTCCAGCGCCGACTGGATCAGGGCTTCGCGCATCAGCACCTCGGAAGGCATAGGGTCGGGGCGTTTGGCATTTTCATCCATCATGCGCACCATCTTGGCCTGATCCAGGCTGCCCCAGTTAACGCCGATACGCACTGGTTTGTTGTACTTGATGGCCGTTTCTATCATGGCAGCAAACTGTTCATCGCGCTTGGAGCCCTTGCCCACATTACCCGGATTGATGCGGTATTTGGCCAATGCCATGGCACATTCAGGATACTGCGCCAGCAGCTTGTGCCCGTTGTAATGGAAGTCGCCGACCAGCGGCACATCGCAGCCCATGGCATCGAGCTTTTCACGTATCTTGCCGACCTGCGCTGCAGCTTCCGGCGAATTGACAGTGATACGCACGATCTCCGACCCTGCCTGCCACAAATCAAACACCTGCTGTACTGTAGACTCGACATCGGCAGTATCCGTGTTGGTCATGGACTGGACCACGACAGGCGCGCCGCCGCCTACGGCCACATTACCGATAAGCACACGATGACAATTACGACGTTTAATGTTGACTACGTGTTCCAAGACTACTCCAGCGTTAACCTTGCGACCCGGTCTTTGGTCACGGGTAAAAGGTCTACGAGCTTGTTGTTAAAAGTCAGAGTGGTGCTGGGGGCATTGCCAATGACCACCTGGAAAGGCGGCAAACCCTGTACTGACTCTTCGATACCAGCCACCATGATCTTGTCAAAAATATTCCGGTTATTTTTATCGGTGATACTGACCCAGCTACGATCTGAAGATTTGAGTTTGATCACTGCCTGTCCAGCAGAGGCTACAGATGGTGCGGCAACAGATGTTTCGGGAGCTGATTCTGTAGCTGCAGGTGTTCCGACTTCAGCTGCGCTATCAGCCGGGGCTGTCAAATCCTCAGTCACAGCATCTGCAGGCAGCAGCAACGGTTCTGCTGGCTGCAATGGGGCAACCTCCTGGACGGCGACTGTAGCTTCGACTTCCGTCTCGGAAGGCACATATTCGACTTCAGAGGATGGCTTCGGGATGTAATCGACGTAAATCACCCAGGCGGCTACCAGGAGCACGATCAGCACGCTGGCAAAAATATAGATCAACCACGGCCGCTGGTCGTTACCCGGTATCCGGATGTTTTCAGACTGGATGGAAATGGGGCGTGGCTGGCCTGACGCGGAAAGGCTGCGATAGGTTTCCAGCAAAGGCTCTGCATCCAGTTCCAGCATGCGCGCATAATTGCGGATGAATCCACGCGTGATGGTCGCCTCCGGCAAAACAGCATAATCATCCCCCTCCAAAGCCAGGACTTGGCGATGACTTAAGCGAAGATAACTACAAATGTCATCAATATCGAGATTTTTTTCTTCGCGCGCAGTTCTTAAAACCTCGCCCACCGAAATTCTAGGCAACTCTTCAGCCATACCTTGTTCATTTAAATCACTCATGCTCTACTGCCCGGAAAGTAATGCTTTAGTTTGTTCGGAATTGGGATAGTTACGCCTTAACTCCAAGGCATAACTCGCCACCGCATCCTTGTCGCCCAATTGACGCTCAACACGTATGGCCAACCACAGCACTTCAGCCGTCGGGCTACCAACCAGCGGAGTCTGCAGGTATTCGCGCGCCATGCCGAATTTATTGCGATTGAACTGTATCAAGGCAAGTTCATAGGAAGCGCGGTGCAACAAGGGTTGCAACTGCAGCGCATTCTGAAAATAGATTTCCGCATTATCTACGTCCTGCTTGCGCAATGAACAAATACCGGCATTGAGATAAGCAATGTCTTTAGTAGTGTAGAGCGGGTTCTTTACTGCTGCCATAAACTGCGTAATGGACTCATCAATACGATTGCGCGAGCAGAGGAAAGTCCCATAATTATTGCGCGCCTCAGCATTACCCGGATCCAGACTGATGGCACGCTTGAAACTGGCATCAGCCTTGGCATCTTCACCCAGAGCCGCGTACACCATTCCAAGACCATTGTGTGCAAATGAATAGCTGGGATCAATCCTGATGGCCTCAGTGAACTCTTCCAGCGCGATGGCAATCTGGTTCTGCGAGAAATAACCTGCTCCCAACTCCGTATGAATGCGTGCACTGCCGCGTTTTTGGGTGTCCGCCCTGTCATTGGCTGATTGACTTGCACAGCCCGCAAGCGACAATAAGGCAAACACCACAAACAACTTCTTCATGCAACAATCTCCAGTGGGATATGACGTGAACTACGTTTGGTTTTGTCCTGCACTTTACCTGCCAACTGCCCACAGGCGGCATCAATATCTTCGCCGCGGGTTTTCCTGGTAGTCACCACATAACCGGCCTGCATCAGGACATCGCGGAAGCGACGAATATTATCGGGCCTGGAAGTCTGATAACCACTGTTGGGGAATGGATTGAAGGGAATCAGGTTGAATTTGCACGGCACATCCCTGACTGTTTCCAGCAGCTGCCGGGCATGCTCAACCGAGTCATTGACGCCATCGAGCATCACATACTCGAAAGTCACAAAATCACGAGGCGCCTTCACCAGATAACGCTGGCAGGCTGCCATCAATTCTTTCAAGGGGTATTTCTTGTTGATCGGCACAATCTCATCGCGCAAGGCATCGTTCGGCGCGTGCAGCGAAACAGCCAGAGCGACCGGACAATCCTCTTTCAATTTGTCCATGGCCGGCACCAGACCGGATGTGGACAAGGTCACGCGACGGCGACTGAGACCATAAGCCGAATCATCCAGCATGATCTGCATGGCGGTGACGACATTATCGTAATTGGCCAGCGGTTCGCCCATGCCCATCATGACTACGTTGCTGATGATACGCTCGCCGGGTGGCAACATATCGTAGCCATCGGCCTGACGCAGAGAGCGGTTGGCCAGCCAGAGCTGACCGATGATTTCCGAAACCTTGAGATTGCGGTTGAAACCCTGGCGGCCGGTCGAACAGAAAGTGCATTCGAGCGCACAGCCCACCTGGGACGACACACACAAAGTGCCGCGATCATCTTCCGGGATGAACACGGTTTCCACACCATTGCCGACATCGGTAGCTATCAGCCACTTGCGCGTGCCATCGTCGGAAACCTGCTCCATTTGCACCTCGGGCGGCGTGATACATGCCTCTGCGGCAAGTTTTTCACGCAACGGTTTGGCGATGTCCGTCATCTGCGCGAAATCATTCACGCCAAAGTGATGCATCCAGCGCATCAACTGCTTGGCACGAAAGGGCTTCTCGCCTATACCCTTGAAATACTCGGCGAGCTGGGCCTGGTTGAAATCGAGCAGATTAACGGTCATTAAAACTTATTTACAGAAGAAGTAAGCGATCTCAATCGCAGCGTTTTCTGCGGAATCGCTGCCATGAACAGCGTTTGCATCGATGCTTTCAGCAAAATCGGCACGAATGGTACCGGCAGCAGCTTCCTTCGGGTTGGTTGCACCCATCAACTCACGGTTCTTCGCAACCGCATTTTCGCCTTCCAGCACCTGAATCATGACGGGACCGGAAATCATGAACTTGACCAGGTCATTGAAGAAAGGACGCTCTTTATGCACAGCGTAAAAGCCCTCTGCATCAGCCTGGGACAATTGCGCCATCCTGGCAGCAACGATTTTCAAACCATTGGTTTCGAAACGTGAATAGATCTTGCCAATGACATTCTTGGCTACTGCGTCTGGTTTGATGATGGATAAGGTGCGTTCTACAGCCATGTTAACTCCGATAGTTTGATAAAACAGATTAAAAAATCAAGACACTTGCAAGTGTACGTTTTGATGCCAGATTCGGGCCCAAGATTCAAGGGCAAGCAAAGACCGTTAAAATACCATTTTAACGGTCTAAAATAAACCTTTAAGGCAGAATTCCCTGTGCTTTTGGGCGCTTAGGTCGCCGTGATGGCATGGCGCTGACGACGCGCCTCGTAAAGACAAATACCGCTTGCCACTGAAACATTCAGGCTTTCGACCGAACCGAACATAGGGATGCCGACCAGCGCGTCGCAGGTTTCGGCCGTCAGGCGACGCAATCCGGTACCTTCCGCCCCCAGCACCAGCGCAACCGGCCCGCTCAGTTCCATGCTGAACAAATCATGCTCTGCATCGGCCGCAGTACCGACCAGCATGACACCGGCTTCCTTCAATTCACGCATGGTACGTGCCAGATTGGTGACAGCGATAAAAGGCACGGTCTCCGCGGCGCCGGAAGCCACCTTGCGCACGGTGGCATTGAGGCCAACAGCACGATCCTTGGGCGCGATCACGGCGTGCACGCCCATGGCGTCAGCAACGCGCAGGCATGCACCTAAATTGTGCGGATCCTCGACACCATCCAGAATCAGGAAGAACGG
>PHCD01000056.1 GCA_002842135.1 Betaproteobacteria bacterium HGW-Betaproteobacteria-8
CAAGGGCGTGGCCTATTGCCCGCACTGTGACGGTCCGTTGTTCAAGGGCAAGCCGGTCGCAGTAGTCGGCGGTGGTAACTCCGGTGTCGAGGCGGCGATAGACCTGGCCGGTTTCGTCAGCCACGTCACGCTGCTGCAGTTCGACGACACCCTGAAGGCGGATGCCGTGTTGCAGAAGAAACTGTTCAGTCTGCCCAACGTCAAGGTCATCTGCCAGGCACAGACCACCGAAGTGAATGGCGACGGTAGCAAGGTCAATGGCATCACTTATACCGACCGCGCCACCGGCAGTTCACATACCGTGGAAATCGCCGCCGTGTTCGTGCAGATCGGCCTGATTCCGAACACCGACTGGCTCAAGGGCACGATAGAACTGAGTCAGTACGGCGAGATCATCGTCGATGACCACGGCATGACATCCGTGCCGGGCGTGTTTGCCGCAGGTGACGTGACGACGATCCCGTACAAGCAGATCGTCATTGCGCTGGGTGACGGCGCCAAGGCATCCCTGGGCGCGTTTGATTACCTGATCCGGCAGTAAGCCGGCAGGCGTTGTAAATGAAAACGGGGTTCAGTGAATTACACTAAACCCCGTTTTTTATGGCGGATGATGTCAGTCATCTGCGTTGAATGATTGCGTAGCAAGTTGAAACAGTGACTATATTGCATCAGCAGTTTGTTCTGCGTCGGTGTTATCCTGATTCGCGGGGACAAAAACCGGTATAAGTATATGGAAGGCGCTACCTGAGCCAGGTTTGCTCTGCACTTCAATGTTGCCTCCATGCCGTTTTATGATGGTCTGCACAATCGCAAGGCCCAGGCCTGTGCCTTTGATGCCGGGGTGGCTTATTGCATGTATGCGGTTGAAAGGGTCGAATAAGCCGGCCTGTAGTTCAGGAGCTATCCCGATACCGTGATCGATGACTGCAATGTCCCAGTGATCATTCTTGCCAGAGATGCTGCAAATGATTTCTGTGTCATCCGGACTGAATTTGATGGCATTAATGACCAGGTTGGTGATGGCGCGTTTGAACAGTTGCCGATCTACCATGGTGTAAGCCGGAGTTTCGATAAACGTAGTTTTCAAGTGGATGTTGCGCACGCGGCAAGATGCCCAAACTTCGTCTGCCACTTCAGACAGTAGATCGCATAGATCGACCTCTTCCATGCGGTATTCGGCGGATTTTGCGCGTGACAGATTCATAAAGTCATCTGCGAGTTCCAATGCGTTGTCGGCATACTGCTCCAGTTGTAACATCAGCGGTTCGTTCGTCTCTGTGTTTTGCAGACGGCTCAATTCCAGCAGGGCGATGATGGAAGACAGTGGAGCGCGGATGTCATGCGTGATGAAGCGGAAAGCCTCCTCCCTATCGCGTTCTGCCTGGCGTAAGGCGCTGATGTCGATCAAGCTCAGAATCCAGCCGACATGCAACTTGTCTGCGTTCATGATGGGGACGCATTTCAGGATCAGATCACGGCCCTGGTTGTCTCTGGCTTCACTTTCCACCGTATGCAGGTCATTAGTGATGAATTTGTCGGTAATCAAGGCAGGTTCGTATTCATTCGGCCTGACATCCGCTATCAATGCCGGAAAATACCGGTTCAATAGCAATTCAGTGTCGGAAATATTGAAATGTTGTGCTGCCGACTGATTGGCGAACCGGATGAAGCCATCGGTGTCGCTGATGATGGTCGGATACGGCAATTTGTCCAGGCTGGTGAGGATAAATAGATGCAGGTTCTGCAGTTGCTGACGGGCGCCTTCCAGCGCGGCTATGCGTCGATCGAGGAAGTCTCGTGCCAGCGGTTTGTTCGCAGTAAAGGGGATGTGTCGGCCCTGTTGCAACGATTCATATTCAACCATCAGAAAACGGGTGACGGTATTCAGTCTGTGCCAGCTCCAGAGTGGATAGATGGCGGATAATCCGAGAATTCCAGCTGAAGGTGCGAAAAGAATTCCGGTAAAACCGGCCAGGTAAAAAGTGCCGAGGACTGATGTCAAAGCCAGAAGTATGGTAAGTAGCAGTGCGAAGAATGGGCTCAGCAGCATGAAGCCAATCAGTGAAATGCTCACAAAGAGCAAGTTGAAAATGGCATTCTGAGTATCGCTGGCAGGCTGGAGGGTAATGCCTGTCACCATGGCATCAGTTACGTTGGCAAGAATCTCCACACCGGGCATAAGCACAGAATTATCGGTAGCCGGAGTAGCGTACTGGTCGCCGACACTGGTTGCAGTCGCACCTATCAGCACATATTTGTTGCTGAAAGTACCCTTGGGTAGAACTCCGCGTATCACGTCGATGTAGGAAATGCGTTCAAAATGTCCGACCGGGCCTGCATAGGGAATGGTCATGAGGTTCTGTTGTTGCCAAAGTACAGGGCTGGCGTCAGTGGAGTGCGTAGCAGACAATGCCGAGCTGGTTGAATTATCACCGTCGACATCGAGCAAAACTTTGCTTAACTGGTGCAAGGTTTGCCCATCGGCCTGCGCCAGTAAATAGGTGCTGCGAACGACACCATCATTGTCTACTTTCAGGTGGGGTTGTCCCAACCCGGCAGCATGTTCAGCTATCGGAGCCAGAGGGGTCATAATCTGATGTCTGGCACCAAACGATTGAATGAAAACCGGTAACACCACCGGACCATTACGTTTGATCGACGCTGCAAGCAAGGTGTCGTCATTGTGGTGGGTAAGATCCGGCTCGGTGAACAGCACATCCAGACCGATGGCCTTGGGATTGTCCGCGCCTATTCTATCCAGTAATTCTGCATGTACTGCACGACGCCATGGCCAGCGGCCCAGTGCTGCAATGCTTTTATCATCGATGGCAACGATGATGATATCGCCGGTGGGATCTCGTTCCTGGTTGGCAATAACGAGATCCTGAATCAGATGATTAAGTTTCAGCAACCGTTCTTGCGGAGAGAGAAAAATAACGATGATGAGCACGCCTATGGAGATAGGTGCCCATAAGTTAATTTGCCAAAGAAAACCGGGAATCAGCCTGGATGCGGGCTGTTTATGATTAATCATTGGCTTTCAGGATGGACAACCGGCGGGTGTGACAATGTTGAACTGAACGGCAGGGTCATGGATGATTGTTGGTTAATATTTGGGTTTGTCGGCCCATGTGCGTTCTACCGTATCCTCCACGGGCTTGATCGTTACGATGCGTGGCGTCGAGTGTGCTGTAGTGAAGTTGTCAATGTCCGTGGCCTGAATCCGTATGTAATAGCTTCCGGGAGACAGGTTATCCAGCGATATGAATTGATCCTGCAAGGCCTGCTCGCCAACGATGCTGGAAAAATCCTCATCACGGCTGATTTGCGCCGAGAAACTCAGGTTTCTGTTGTCCACCCAGAATGCGCCAGAAGGTATCTGGAAGTTACTGGCACTGGTTGAATCGATTACTTCAAATTGTGCCGGTTCGCTGAAAGGTCCTTGTTTATGCTGGCCGTCGGCGGCAGATGTAATGGCTGCTGTACGCCAGAAATAACGGCCATTTTCCAGGTCTGTGGCGGTATGGCCGCAGGCATCCTGATGTACCGCATCGACGATAGCAGAAGAAAAGTCCTGCGATCTGGAGACCTGAAGCCGATAGGCTGATGCACCCAGCACTTGGGTGCACAACAAATCGACTTTATTTCCGGTGATCTGGTGATTTGCGGGGGCAAGATAAAAAGGAAAGACAGGTTGCGCCTTGATGCTGATGCCATGCACCTTTTCAAAGCCGATGATGCCTTCCATATCCACGGCGCGAACACCGACAATGTACTCACCATCTTCGAGGCCGGTGAGTTTGACAAGCGGTGTTTCGGATTCGATATTGGCGACTACTTGCTGCATATCGTTATCCGATGCCAGGCGCACTTGGTAGGATGCAGCATTTTCCAGTTCTGGCCAGTCGATGACCAGATAATCAGCATCGGTGAAACGTGCTGGTAGCATCGATAAATCTGCTGCTGCCAGCAACGGTCTGATTTCTCCCAGTTTGCCATTTTGGCCGACTCGCAATCCTTTGCCGAATTGCAAAAGTTTTTGCTGCCCTCGGCGTTTGTTTTTCAGGTTTTGCCTGACAGCGATGCTGCCTTCGGTAACGCCGCTGGCAGTGGCCGTGTCTGAAGCTGATACATCGAAACGTGTGCCACGAGCGGCAGCAACGGCTTGTGGCGTAATCACTTCGAAGTGATTGGCTTTGTTTTTGTTTGCAGTGTTGGCCGGTGTGACCGAGATATCGAGATTGCCCTGTTCCAGAACGATGACGCGGTTTCCCGGTTTGGAGCCGTGCGAGTCTCTGTATCGTTGTATTTGCAACAATGAGTCGGAAAGTACCCGCATAATGGAGCCGTCATCGAATTGCAGCGACAGGTAACTGTCGTTGCCGACGCTTACCTTGTCATTTTCGCGCAGCTGATCACCGATCTCGAGAGGGGTTGCGGGGTTGTTGTCAGCCACACGGTGGACATCGCCAAGCGCAAAGATCACATGAATACCGGGAAGATCCAAGGGCGGGATGCGCAGTTCGGAACCGGGCCGCAGGCGTTTTGGATTCTTGATGTTGTTGTATTGCAAAAATGCCGGCCACATCGTTGCGTCGTCCAGATACCTGACTGCCAGATCGTACAGCGTGTCGCCCTCTACTACTTGATGTATAGGCAGACTGCCGCGTTCTGCATTGAGGGGTCCCTCCTCAGCAAAAGCGTCATTTGCGATCCACAGACCGGCAAGCAGGACAAGCAGTTGTTTTTTTCGGTTAAAAAAAGATGAATCCAATAACGTTTTAAGCATGGCCATGACGCCTCTTTGGTTGATTCGGTTTGATTGTCCAATCCCCAATAGTAATGTTTTCTTGTTAGTCGGAGGCTACTGTCACCAGGCGATAACCGATACCGTATACGGAAATGAGGTGGTAGCCATTTTCCGGTTGTAAGTATAGCTTCTTGCGGATAGCTGAAATGTGCGTATCGAGAGAACGCGAGTTGACCGCAGAAGACTGTGTTCCCCAGATTTCTTCCTGCAAATGCTGCCTCGAAAGCAAGCGTCCCTGATTCTGAAACAGGAACAGGGCAAGCTCAAACTTTTTATTCTTCAGCTTGATGGACTGCCCCCTGTATTCGACTGAGGTGCTCTCCGGGATAAAGGTATATTCGCCCCACTGAAGGTCATGTGGAATACGGCTTTCCCATGACCGTCGAATGAGTGCTTTTACACGTGCCAGCAGCTCACCAACACGCACGGGCTTTGACATGAAGTCATCGGCACCTACCGATAAACCGTAAACCAGGTCATGTTCGTCGCGACGGTTTGTCACCAACAAAATGGGAATTGGCTCCTTATTATCGTTGCGCACCCGTTTAATAATCTCCACGCCAGTGATATCCGGAAGCTCCCAATCCAGAATCAGGAAGTCGAAACTTTCACGGCGCAGGGATTTAATCAGCAGTTCTCCATTGAGAAATGTATGACATTCATGACCGATATGGCGGATTGATTTTTCGATCAATTCAAGCGCCGAAACATCGTCATCCACAACCGCGAATCTCATTTGCAATCTCTCTGTAGCCTGTTTTCAACAGTGCTTATCAAGCTCCCGCTTATACAGTTAACTTAATTAGTACATGCAGATGTTAGCGCGAATGCCGGGATTGGATTGTCAACAATTGTCAACTTTATATACCCGTTCCATCAATAGGGACATAGTTTCGCACGTTTCGTGGGCATTTGCTTGAGGTATATGCCTGCCAATTGAGTGATTGTGGGAGTAACAGTCTGATTTTGTGGGGATATCCATCGACTGGTAATGAGTGATTGCTCGCTGTTCATAGGGGATGTTGCAAGTGTTGATTCCAATGATTTTTGGTTTTATGTCCGGTTGTGGACGAGTGTTAAGTTGTAGTGCGGAATCCTTTAAGAAAAATACGCATGTAGTCCGAAAAATACAGTTCCATACGCGCGCGGCTTTGCGTCGGCTGCTCAGTCTATGTGTATGTATCGGATGGCTGGCACCCGCCCTTGCATTTGCCGGCGTTGACTTGGTGGTTAATACGTCGGATTCACCGGATCCGCTGCCAGCCGGCGGAGTCGTGACTTACACAGTGACTGTCGCCAATAACGGTAATGTGGACGCGACAGGTGTGATTTCCTCGCATTCCGTTCCGGCAAATTTGGAATATCTGGGTTTCAGTGGAGCGGGTATCAATTGTACCGGCATGGCGGTCAATAGCCCGGGGCCAGGGACGCTTACCTGTACACATCCTGATCTTGAAAACACAACAGGCGAGTCCACTTTGACAGTGGATTTGCGTACTTCGGCACAGGGCACACTCATATTTGGTGCAACGGCCAGTTCAACTGAAGCCGACGATGACCCCACCAACAATACCGACGATGAGCAGACTACCGTCAATCTGGGGGCGAATGTTTCTATCAGCAAAACGCCTGTTGTCGACACGGTTTCTGCGGGTGCGCCATTTGTCTGGACTCTGGAGGTCGGTAATGCCGGACCTCACTCTGCAACGGTCTTACGTATAGAAGATCCGGTACCTTCAGGTTTTAATGTGACCAGTCTGCCGGCTGGTTGTGCCAATAATGCCGGTACGATTGTTTGTGATATCACCGGTCCGATCGCGGCCGGGGGAACACATCTTGTCGGCAATATTTCAGGCGTGATCAGTGCGGCCGGCGGTTCTACGGTGACGAACACCGCCACCGTCGATCTTGGTCCGACTGCCACCGTATCTGATCCTGCGGACCCGGACATTGCTGACAATACGGCTATTTCCAATATCAGCGTGACCCCCGGTTCTGATTTGCGGATTGGCAAAACGCGCAGCATTGCCGGCAACTTCACTGTCGGCGATAGCTTTAATTTTATTCTTGCTCCCAGTTATACCGGCGACTCGCCAACCAACATTACGGTGACGGATGTCGTCCCGTCCAATTACACGATAGGGGCAGTCGCTGCGTCGCAGAATGGCTGGAGCTGCAATGTGGCTGGCCAGATTGTGACTTGTACCAAGCCGTCTGGCGGCATAGCTGGCCTGAACCAGCCATTGGGCAACATCACGATACCCGTGACGGTCGCAAGTGCCGGCAGCAATGTAGCAAATACGGCGAGCATCTCGGCTGCGGGTCCGTCAGATCCGGTTCCCGGTAACAATCAGGCCACGGACGGCGGCGTCAATCTGCTTGATCCCAGGATCGATCTCGGCGTCAGTAAAACCGGCCCCAACCCGGCTCTGGTGGTGGCGGGCGTACCGTTCAATTTCACTATACGCGCCGCAAACAGCGGCACTACGGATTTCGTCGGCGAACTTGTGCTGACTGACACATTGCCGGCAGGCATGACAGTGACCGCTTACACGCTGAACGGCTGGTCATGTTCGCCTGCGGTACCGACTACCGGACCGATAACCTGTACGCGCACTTATACGTCCGGCGCGCCGCTGGCTGCCGGCGCCAGCACGCCCAATGTCGTCATGACGGCCACGGTCAATACGACAGGCACAATGAGCAATAGCGTGTCACTCATGCCGAATTGCGATCCTGCGCACATCGTAGACGGGTGTGGCGAAAGCGATCTCGCCTCCTACGCAGTCACTAGCAGCGTGAGTACGGATTCTGCTGATATTAGCGTGCTGAAAACCGTCGACTTGCCTAGCGTGCCAGCTGGTGATGTGCTGACCTATACGCTGGAAATCGTCAACGATGGACCGACTGTATCGAATAATGTTGTTCTGAACGATACGTTGCAGAGTTTGATCAACAACGCAGTCGGCGCCACCGGTGCGGGTTACATCGGCCATACCATCACTCCAGGCAGTGCGACCGGCGGGGCATGTAATACCTCGGCTTCCGGTGGGAACGGGCGCCAGCTGACCTGTAATTTCACGACAATTCCGCTATGTACGCAGGGTGTGGATTGCCCCCGGGTGGAGGTGCAGGTGCGCCCCGGCGGCAATGGCGGTTCGCGCGTCAATTCTGTGAATGTCGTATCCAACGGCACGGCTGATCCTGATCACACAAATGAAACGGCCAGTGTTACCAGCAATATTGAGCCGCGTGCAGATATCACGGTCACCAAGAATGCCAATCCTAACAGCGTGCCAGCCGGACAGAATCTGACCTACGTCATTGCTACGCCCAACAACGGGCCGAGCCATGCCGACGATGTTGTGATTACCGATATCCTGCCGCTGGATGTCACCTTTGTTTCCGCCAGTCCATCTGCAGGCTCCTGCTCGACCACGCCGGGAGTCAATGTCACGACCACGCCGGCGAATCGTACCATCGGCTGTAATCTTGGCTCGGTCAATAATGGCGCACAGCAAACTGTGACAGTCATCGTGCGTCCCAACACGGCACTGTACGGTACCACCATCACCAATGACGTGAGCGTGGCTACCTCTACGATAGAGACCGATGCGAGCAACAACACGGCAACGGTAAATGCGAACGTGACGGAGCCTGCACTCGACCTGGTGTTGAACAAGGACGATTCGGTGGATCCGGTAGCAGTCGGCGATAACACCGTTTATACCGTGACGGTCAACAATGCAGGTCCGTCTGCAGCTGAAAATGTAGTGGTCACCGATACCCTGCCAGCTTCGGGTCTTTCGTTCCAGTCCGTTGTCAGCAGTTCCGGCAGTTGCCCGACACAGCCTGCTGTCGATGCGGTTGGCGGTACGATCGAATGTGCCCTTGGCAATATCCCGCCGGGTGCGACGCGAACGGTCACTGTTACCATGACGGCCCTGGCGAAGGGAGTGGTGACCAACAATGCTTCGGTAACCTCTACCGAAACTACGTTGGGTTATGAGAACGCGAGCAACAACAGCGTCAATGAAACGACGACCATTCGTACGCGTACTGACATGCAAGTGGTCAGTAAGACGCCATCCGCTAACCCGGTCAATCTGCGCGATGACTTCAACTTTGTCATCAGGGTGCGAAACAACACCGGTTCCGGCCTGGCTGAGGCCGACGGGGTCGTTGTCAGCGATACGTTGCCGGCTGGAATGCAGTTGACTGCTACGCCGACCATTAATGTCGTCAGCGGTACGACAACACAGGCCACATGTACCGGCGTTGTCGGCAACACCAGTTTTACCTGTAGCCTGGGAACGGTGAGTCTGGGTGCGGAACTGGATGTCGTTGTGCCGGTGCAGGTGGTTACGGTGACGAGTGATGGTCAGGTGTTCAGCAACAGGGCTTCCGTGACCACTACCTCGCTGGATATCAACGGCGGCAGCAATCCCAACGGTGGCAACAATTTTAATGACGGTACTGTCACCGTCAATGCATCAAGTATTGACGGACGGGTGTTTCGCGATTTCGAGGACAATGCTGTTTTTGATGGCGCTGATACGGGTATTGCCGGTATCAGCATGACCCTGACCGGGGTCAGTTTCGACGGTGTTGCCATCAACCGGGTGGTCGTGACGGATGCCAATGGCAACTATGTTTTTCCGGGTTTGCCGCAGGGCACGTATACCATCACCGAGGGTACGGTAAGCGACCCCAATCTGGTGGATGGCAGCGATACCGCAGGTACTGCCGGCGGTAATACTTCTGTGAACGATATCATTTCCGCCATTAATCTGCCTGCCGACACGGATGCAACAGGATATCTGTTTGCCGAGATTCCAATGCCGCGTATCGGTCTGGCGAAGTCTGCCGGTGCAGTAACCGATAATCATGATGGTACCTACGATGTACAGTTCAGGCTGACGGTTGCCAACTATGGTGCAACGCCATTGCAGAACGTGCAGGTAAGCGACACGATTGCAATCGCCGGGCCGCAGTCGCTGGGGATCTATACACCCAATCCAGTACCTGCCGCTGGTCAATACACCATCGTCGGTGGGCCCGCGGTAAGCAATCAGATCAATGGTGCCAGTTTGACTCCGGTGGCTGCCGGCGTATTCACCGGCAGCGGGGCAGGTAGTACCTTGCTGGTGCCGGCTACGAGCAACCTGCCGAATTTCGTCGCGGGCAATCGTTCGACAGCGACAATTTCGTTTACGGTGCGTTTCTTCCCGACGACACCGGGGCCGTTCGAGAATACTGCGATTGCTTCAGGTGAATCTCCGAAAGGTGATCCGGCGACTGATGACAGCGTCGATGGATTGAATCCGGATCCCAACGGTAATGGTAATCCCAATGACGAAGAATCCCCGACCATCATCAATCTGTCCGGGCAGACCATCGCGCTGGCCAAGCGGCTGGTCGGCGTTGTGCAGACGGGCGAGAAACGCTTTGATATTGCATACAGCCTGATCGTCGGTAATCCGGGTTCAATTACAGCGACGAATGTACAGGTCACGGACGATCTGGTCGCCACCTTCCCGACGGCGCAGACCAGAGCGATCAAGACCGCACCTGCTGTTTCCGCCTGTAGCGGCACGGTTCTGAATCCGAATCCGGCATATAACGGTACCGGGCAGAAGGCGTTGCTCATTGGAAATCAGCCCCTTCTGGCCGGCGAGCACTGCACCATCACATTCACGGCGGATATCGATTTTGGCAGCAATGCCTTGCCGGGCGTTGTGCAGAATAACCAGGCCGTAGCCACGACGGCAGAGGTTCCCGGAGGTACTGTCATCGCCACCGATCTTTCCGATGATGGTACTGATTTTGATGCCAACAATAACGGTAACGGTAACGAACCGGGTGAAAACGATCCTACCCCTGTCGATTTTACTGCAGGCGGTTTGTCCTCGATTTCAGGCAAGGTCTGGTTCGATGCCAATCATGACCGTATAGACAATGATGGGCCGGAAAATCGTGTTTCAGGCTTTATCGTCGAAGTGCTGAATGGTAATGGCCAGATCGTCAGCAGAACGGTTACGTCAGATGATGGCAGTTATCACGTCCCTAATCTGTATCCGTCCAATGGCGCGCCGGATTCACTCTATTCCGTGCGTTTCCGCGATCCTGTCAACGGCAGAATCTACGGCATGCCTGTACCTCAGGATCCGGATCCGACGCATAACGGTACTGTCGTCAATGGCGAGATCGCCGAAATACATCTGAACCCTAGTGACAATGTGGTTGAACAGAACCTGCCGCTCGATCCTTCAGGCGTGATTTACAACGCGGTTACACGGGTGCCGGTATCCGGCGCACGCGTGACGCTTCTGTTCGGCGGTACGGCGGTGCCAGGAGCCTGTCTGGTAGGCGGCCAGAACGAGCACGATACCGGCATCAACGGCATTTATCAGTTCCTTCTGGCCGTCCCGCCGCCGCCAGGCTGCCCGGGTGATGGCGTGTATACCATTCAGGTCAAGCAGCCAGCCGGATATTTGCCGCCAGCTTCGAACATTATTCCGCCGACCAGTGGTCCGCATGCGCCAGTAGGTCTGCCCGGCGGTGTTGAAGCAATTCAGGTACAGGCCGGACCGCCAACCGGTTCGAATCCGACCACTTATTATTTTTCTTTCAACCTCGTCGTGGGAGCCGCTGGCGTTGGTGTGGTGCATAACCATATTCCGCTTGATCCTTCACCGGTCGACGCTTTCTTTGTCAGCAAGACCGGCAACAAGACCATTGTGGAACTGGGCGATACGCTGATATACACAGTCCAGGCCCGGCTGTTGAATGGCCTGGCGCTGGCATCGGCGCAACTGGTGGACAATCTGCCGGCTGGCTTCCGCTACATTCCGGGGTCTGCCACCATCGCCAAGGGCGGCGCTGCGGCAGTGGCGCTGGCAGACCCTGCGGGCAGTCCGGGCCCGCGTCTGACGTTCGAGATAGGTGCTTTTGATAGCAATAATCCGGTGGTCGTGACTTATCGTGTACGGGCCGGCGTCGGTGCCTTGCAAGGGGACGGCATCAATCGAGTGCAGGGTAGGTCCGGCACGATTCAGTCGAATATCGCAAGATACAAGGTGAAGGTTACCGGCGGCGTATTCACTGATCTCGCCTGTGTTGCAGGCAAGGTCTTTGTGGATTGCAACGGCAACCAAATCCAGGATGCAGAGGAAGTCGGCGTTCCGGGCGTGCGTATCTACATGGAAGACGGCACCTACTTCATCTCCGATGTCGAGGGCAAGTACAGCTATTGCGGTATTACGCCACGTACGCATGTACTCAAGGTGGATGCTCTGACCTTGCCTCGCGGCAGTCGCCTCACAGTCACCAGCAACCGCAATGTAGGCGATGCCAACAGCATCTTCCTCGATGTGAAGAATGGTGAATTGATTCGCGCCGACTTCGCCGAAGGCAGTTGCTCAAATACGGTCATGGAGCAGGTCAAGGCACGCCGCAATCAGGGAGAGGTGCGTGCACCGGAGACCGAAAAACGAGGGGCGCCTGCGCTCAAGTTCGAAGG
>PHCD01000177.1 GCA_002842135.1 Betaproteobacteria bacterium HGW-Betaproteobacteria-8
TACCAGGCCACACCTTCAAAACCGAAGTGTCGTTCCGGCGTAAAGTGGCCTTTCATGCAACGCAACAGGATGACGATCAGCATGACGGTACCCAACGTCACGTGGAAGCCGTGGAAACCTGTCAGCATGAAGAAGGTACTGCCATATACACCGGCACCCAGGGTCAGGCCGAGTTCGCTGTAGGCATGGTAATACTCGTAGGCCTGGCACAAGAGGAAGGCGATACCGAGCGCCACCGTGAGGAACATGCCGATCACCAATTGCTTGCGGTTGTTCTTGACCAGACCCCAGTGCGCCCAGGTAATGGTAGCGCCGGAAGTCAGCAGGATCAGCGTATTGATGGCTGGCAAACCCCAGGCACCCATCGGGCTGAAGTCAGGATTCGGCGCATAGCTTTCCAGAGCACCGGCTGAGCGGATCACATCACCGCCCGGCCCGAGGGATGGCCAGGCTGCGGTAAAGTCCTTGTACATGGTGAAGTCGGGGTCGAAGTTCGCCAGTTCAGGCACGGAAATCATCCGTGTGTAAAACAATGCACCGAAGAAAGCGGCGAAGAAGGCGACCTCCGAGCAGATGAAGACGATCATGCCCCAACGAAAAGACTTGTCTTCCCAATGCTTGTAGGCACCGCTCTCGCTTTCTGAAATAACCTTGCCCATCCAGCGGAAGGTCATCAGGATAATCAGCGCAGCACCTGCCAGCATTCCCCACTTGCCTGCTTCGTAGCTGTTCATGCTGAAAATGAAGCCGGCCGCCAGCGCGAATATACCCAGCGACATGAATACCGGATAGAGCGTCGGATTGGGGACAAAATAATGATTCTCAGAATGTGTAGCCATGCATTAGCTCCCGTACTTTATTTATCTGATTTTTATATTTACGCTGCCTAAAAGGCTGCGCGTTCTCCCTGCTCGGCCTTCTTCACTGCACTGAAAAAGGCATAAGACAGCGTAATCGCTTCCACTTTTTCCGGCAGATCCGGGCTGACATAAAAGCGCAAAGGCATCAGCTTGGTCTCTCCCGGTTGCAGTTCCTGTCGGACAAAACAGAAACACTCGATCTTCTTCAGATAGTTATTTGCCGAACCCGGACTGACACTGGGCACAGCCTGGCCAGCCACTACCTGATTGGTCATGTTCCGGGCCTCGAACAACACGGTCTCGATCTTGCCCGGCCGCACCATGATGCTGTTCTGTTGCGGATGAAAATTCCACGACAGTCCAGGCATCACGCTGCTGGTGAACTCGATCTTGACCCAGCGGTTCTCATCGACCACAGCCACTGATTGCGCAGCCGTGTTCTGCGTTTTGCCGTTCAATCCGGTCACCGTGCAGAACACGTCATAGAGCGGCACCAGCGAGACCGCGAACAGAATGGAGCCGCCAACCAGCCAGAGCAACTTCAGCCCCAGACGGCGATTGGCTTCCTGCCTTTCCTCAATACGCGTCAATGCTGCCATATCATGTAATACATCGACCCCAGGTAGACGAACAGTGCCAGCAAACCAAAGAACAATCCCAGCTTGATACTGCGTTTACGTCTGTCCTTGTCCTGATCTTTCATAATGCTTTCTTTATGTCGTATGACGTGATTCGCAAAATTGCGAACCACGTCCATGTTTTACTTGATGACAGGCTGCTCGGTGAAACTGTGATACGGCGGCGGCGACGGCAACGTCCACTCCAGCCCATCCGAGCCTTCCCAAACCCTGTCCGTGGCTTTCTTGCCGCCGCGTGCACAGCTGACAAT
>PHCD01000057.1 GCA_002842135.1 Betaproteobacteria bacterium HGW-Betaproteobacteria-8
GTAGCGGATGACAATTGAATGACGCATGAGAATGACTGAATAACAAAAATGCCAATGCAACGTGTTCATTTCAGTTTGAAAAACCTGGGTGCTGTCCGCATCGCCCTGCTTTACTGTGCTTTCGCCACTCTGTGGATTCTGGTATCCAGCTATCTAATTGGTTTTACCTTTCAGGACTCCGTTAATCTCGCCAGGTTCGAACTGCTGAAGGGTCTCTTGTTTGTTTTTGTCACTTCCGGCCTTTTGTATCTGCTGCTCAGATTTTCAGACGATCACGATATCGCAAACCAGGGACTGGACGAGCAGGCCAGCCCGACCAGAACTGTCAGCATCATTGCGCTGTTCGTTGCGCTCATCCTTATCGTGCCGCTGATCGGCTTTGCCATCATGAAGTCTCATGGGCCGCAGGTCGAGCAAGACGCACTGGATAACCTCGCCATTGTTGCAAAATTCAAAGCCGAGCAGATTGAACACTGGATGGATGAGCGTACGGCCGACAGCAAGGTGCTGGCTCATAGCAGTACGCAGTTTGTTCGGGGCGTAGGCAATCTTGTAGAAGGGAATGATCCCGATAATCAGCATAGTGCCTATGTGCTGGGCAAGCTGGAAAGTCTGCGCATCAACTACCATTACAGCACTTTGCTGTTATTGGATAGAAACCTCAAATTATTGGTCGCAGAGGGGGAACAGACCGAGGTTCCGGCGGAACTGGCTGAGGTGGTAGAACGCGCAATCAAAAGTGGCCAGGTGGAACGCACCAATCTGTACAAATCTACCAACCAGACTACCCATCTGGACTGGGTGGTGCCGATAAGAAGTGTAGGGAATGGCGGGCAGGAAGTGGTTGCTGTGGTGGTTCTGCGAGTGTCGCCGGAGCAGCATATCTATCCCATTATCCGCACCTGGCCGAGTGTCAGTGAATCGGCAGAGAGCATGCTGGTCAGGCGTGAGGATGATAATGTGCTGTACCTGAGCGAGTTGCAGCGGCTTGATGGTACGGCGCTGACTCTTAAATTGCCGATTTCCGATGCCAATCTGCCTGCTGCTGTTGCACTGAAGAACGACAAGCCGGGAAGCTTGCGCGGCCTGGACTATAACAAGATAGATGTCCTTGCCGCATATCATCCGGTCGCTGGCACCGACTGGCGCATAGTTTCCAAAATCAATCGCGATGAAGTGCTTGCCCCCATGGGGGATATGACCTTGCTGGTCAGTAGCGTTGCCTTTATTTTTGTGATTGCCATCAGCTTTGGCCTTCTGGTGTTGTGGCGACAGCAGTTAAGGCTGCAGCGTCTGCTTACGCTTGCTCACAAAACCAAGTCTGAACGTTTGTTGCAGCAGTTCTTCGAAATGCCGTTCGTCGGCATGGCGATTGTTTCCCCGGTTGATAAAAAGCTGGTCAAGTTCAACGACCACTTGTGTGCCATCACCGGTTATAGCCGTGAGGAACTGAACGGTAAAACTTGTCTTGACCTGAGTAATGCGGATGATGTGGATGCCTATGAGCGTGAGTTCAACCGAGTTTTGGAAGGGCAAACGTCCGGCTTTATCATGGAAAGGCGTTTTTTCCACAAGGATGGAACGGTACTGGTTGCCATTGTCGATACCAAGTGCATACGTAAACCCGATGGTACCGTTGATTACCTGTTTGCCACGGTACAGGACATCACCCAGCAAAAGGCCGCAGAGGCCAAGATACAGCGCCTGACCCAGCTTTATGCGGCTCTATCTGAATGTAACAAGGCCATCGTCCGCTTCACTACTGAGCAGGCGTTGTTTGAGAAGATCTGCGAGGTCTGCGTTACTTATGGCGGCATGAGAATGGCCTGGTTAGGTATTATCGACCCGGAAACCAGCATGGTGGAACCGGTAGCCAGTTATGGCGATGACATTGGCTATCTGCAGGATATCAAGATTTCCAGTGATGCGGACAACCCCTATGGGCAAGGCCCAACGGGCCGGGCGATCCGGCAGAACCAGCCTTACTGGTGTCAGGATTATGCAGCTACCCCGATTACCGCCAGCTGGCAGGGGCGTAGTCGTGGTAACTGGGGCTCGTCGGCCGCCATTCCCATCAGCCGGGCTGGCGCAGTGGTGGGTACGCTCAATCTTTATTCTGCCGAGAAACATGCGTTTGATGCGGCAGTAAAACATTTGCTGTTTGAAATGGCCTTTGACATCAGCTATGCGCTGGATAATTTTGATAAGGAACTCAGGCGCAAGTTTGCCGAAACGCAGTTGTCGGAAAGCGAATCCAAATTTCATCTGCTGTTCGATCAGAGCCTGGATGGCCTGCTGGTGATGAATGAGCAGGAAGTGATGGAATGCAATCCAGCTGCACTCGCCATGATGGGCTGCACGCAGGAGCAAATGCTGCATAACCCGGTCTGGGTGTTTGCGCCGGCGCGGCAGGCGGATGGCATGTTAAGCAGGGAAAAGATGCAGGAGATGCTGGAAATCACCAGGATTCAGGGCCGTTCCCGCTTCGAATGGACAAGCAAGCGACTGGATGGGCATGATTTTCCGGTGGAAGTCAGCATGGTCACCATTACCTTGAATGGCAAGCAAGCGTTCTACACCACATTGCGCGATATTTCCGAGCAGAAAAATGCAGAGGCACGCATTCGTCATCTTGCCCAGTACGATGTGCTGACCGGTTTGCCGAACCGGACCTTGCTGACCGATCGAGTTAATCAGGCCATCAATATTGCCCAGCGTAACCAGCAGCACCTGAGCCTCATGTTTTTTGATCTTGATCGCTTCAAGAACGTGAACGACACCCTTGGGCATGGCGTCGGCGACGAACTGCTGATCCAGGTATCGCAACGTTTGCAGGCGATAGTCCGTGAACAGGACACCGTTGCCCGTATAGGCGGGGACGAGTTCGTGCTGTTGCTGCTGGATACCAATGTTGATGGCGCAACGCGTGTTGCAGAGAAGCTGATGAATTCGATTGCGGAGCCTTTCCGCGTCCATCATCATGAAATATCGATTACGCCTTCGATAGGCATTTCCGTTTATCCTGATGATGGACGGGATTTTGATGGCTTGCTCAAGTCGGCAGATATCGCCATGTACCGCGCCAAACAGTCGGGGCGCAACAACTATCATTTTTTTACGCTCAAGATGCAGCAGGATTCGATACGCACCATGCAGCTGACGACCGCATTGCATTATGCAATTGAGCAGCATCAGCTGTCCCTGAATTTTCAACCGCAGATGTCATTGCATGACGGCAGTATTGTTGGCGCAGAGGCTCTGCTGCGCTGGAATCATCCCGAATTCGGTTGGGTGCCACCCAATGAATTTGTCCCGGTTGCGGAGGATACGGGAGATATCTACAAAATAGGTGAGTGGGTGTTGCGGCAATCCATATATCAATTGAAGCAATGGCATGATGCAGGCATAACGCTGATGAATATTGCCGTGAATCTTTCGGCAGTCCAGTTCAGGCATCCTCAACTGCCGGAATTGATCGTCAGGCTGCTTGATGAGGTAGGCCTGAAGCCCGAATATCTGGAACTGGAGTTGACGGAGAGCGTTTCCATGGATGACCCGCTGGCAGTCATTGCCATGATGGATGCGCTTGCTGAGCTGGGCGTCAGGATGTCTATCGATGATTTCGGTACAGGCTATTCTTCCTTGAGTTATCTCAAACGCTTCAAGGTCTCCAAGCTGAAGATAGACAGGTCATTTGTGAATGACATCATGACCGATCCCGAGGATCGCGCGATTGTGGAAGCGATCGTCAGCCTGGCAAAGAGCCTGAATGTGAAAACCATCGCCGAGGGTGTGGAGACCAGCGACCAGCTGGCATTCCTGAAGCAAGCCGGATGCGACGAGATTCAAGGCTATTATTTCAGCCGGCCGCTGACAGCTGAAGGGTTCGCTGAATATTGCCGGGGTTACCTACCGAAATTCTGAGATTTCCCGGGTGCCCGTAGTGCGTAGCACGTGCATTTGAACTCAAAGCTCAAATCCTTAAATTTCGTTATCATCTCAACTCGTTTTAATTAACTGAAATCCGGTCATGAAAACTGAAATTATCCTGCAAGCGGTCGATGCCATCAGCATTGCCATACATGCACATGAGTCCGAAATCGAATCACTGGATCGTGCCATCGGCGATGGCGACCATTTCATCAATATCAAACGCGGTGTCACGACGATTGCTGCCATGCGGGAAGAACTGTCTGCATTGCCTGCAGATGTCGCTTTGCAGCGTATTGGCATGAAGTTGCTGTCCACCATAGGCGGCGCTTCAGGGCCGCTGTTCGCCAGTTTCTTTATCGCCATGTCCAAGACCCTGAAAACACAGCAGGACGACAGTCTGGTTACCATCGCGGCCGCTTTTTCCGATGGGGTGGAGTCAATCAAGCAACGTGGTAAATCCGGTCTGGGCGAGAAGACCATGCTAGATGTGCTGATCCCGGTTGCGCAGATCTTCAGGCAGCAGGTCGAGTCTGGCGCCGAACTGCCGGCGCTGCTGGCCGCTATCAAGGCCAGTGCCGAGCAGGGCATGCTGTCCACCCGCGATATGCTGGCGACCAAGGGCCGCGCCGCCTTTCTCGGCGAACGTGCCATCGGCCATATCGATGCCGGTGCCAAGAGTTCGCAGGTGATGATCGCCGCCGTTTGCGATCTGCTGGCGCAAACATAATTATCTTAAGCACAATAATCACGGCGTATACAAGAGGGGAAAACATGAAGATTTTCGTCAATGATGTAGAAAACCTGTTGGTCGAGAGCCTGTCCGGTTTTGCCGCAGCGCATCAGGATCTGGTCAGCCTGAATCTGGACCCGCATTTCGTCACGCGGGCAAACAAGGCGAAGAACAAGGTCGCGCTCATCTCCGGCGGCGGCTCCGGCCATGAGCCTCTGCATACCGGCTTCATCGGCCATGGCATGCTGGACGCGGCCTGTCCCGGTCATGTGTTCACGTCACCGACGCCGGATCAGATGATGGCGGCAGCCGAGGCGGTGGAATGCGGCAAGGGCGTGTTGTTCATCGTCAAGAATTACGCCGGTGATGTCATGAATTTCGAGATGGCGGCCGAGATGATCAGCTGCGAGCATGCAACCGTGCTGACCAGTGATGATGTGGCGGTCGAGAACTCGACCTATACCACCGGCCGTCGCGGTGTGGCCGGTACCGTCATTGTCGAGAAAGTGGTCGGCAGCCTGGCCGAGACCGGCGCCGACCTCGCGCATTGCAAGGCGCTGGGCGAACGCGTCAACCGGCGCACCGCCTCAATGGGCGTGGCTCTCAGTAGTTGCACGGTGCCTGCCGCCGGCCGGCCGACCTTCGATATCGGCGACAATGAACTGGAGATGGGCGTCGGCATTCACGGCGAGCCGGGTCGCCGGCGCGAGCCCATGCGGCCGGCTGATGACATCGTCAAGGATCTGGTGACGGCGATTCTGCACGATCTGCGGCCGGTGGAAGGCAGCGAAGTGCTGCTCATGATCAATGGTTTCGGCGCCACGCCGCTGATGCAGTTGTACATGCTCTATCACAGCGCCAGCAAGCTGCTGGCCGCGCACGGGCTGAAAGTCGCCCGTTCGCTGGTCGGCAATTACACAACCGCGCTGGATATGGCGGGTGCATCGGTGACGGTCTGTGAACTGGATGAAGAGATCAAACGGCATTGGGACAGCCCGGTGCATACTGCCGCCATGCGCTGGGGCATGTAGTCCGCCGTCAATAGCGGCCTGGTTGCATCAGACCGGCTTTCCTCTTGCGGGAATCGATTAAGGCGAGTCAGTCCGGATATCAGTCCAGATAATCGCTGGACGCCGGTTCTTCAGCTGCTGCCTGTTGCTCGGCTTCCCGTTCCAGCATCAGCTGGCGTGATTGCGGGGATTCCAGGCTGATGCGCCCCAGTGCGCCGCTGCGATAATCCACCAGGAATGCCATCGCCGTTTTTTCCATGTCAGTATGGCCGCCCTTGAGCAGATAGCCGCGGCGTTTGGCAACGACTTCCAGCAGATCGACGCCATCCATGCCGCTGACATCAGTCTTGTAGCGGGCGTTGAGCAGTGCCGGGTAGCGTTCTAGCAGGATATCGGCCAGAAACAGCGCCACGTCTTCGTCGATCACCGCATTGCGGCCGATGGCATGGCTTGCCGCCAGCATGTAGCCGTCGGACTCGTGGGCGATCTTCGGCCACATCATGCCCGGCGTATCGGTGATGGTCATCACTTCACTCAGTTCAAAACGCTGTTGCGATTTGGTCACGGCCGGTTCGTCGCCGACCTTGGCGATGCGGCGGTTGAGCAGGGCGTTCATCAGCGTCGATTTGCCGACATTGGGAATGCCCATGATCATCATGCGCAATGGTTTGAGATGGGTGCCGCGGTGTGGCGCCAACTGTTGACACAGCCCTGGGATTTTTTTGGCATCCCCCGGTTTCTTGCATGAGAGGGCGACCGCTTTGACGCCTTCCTGCTGGTTGAAGTGATGCAGCCAGGCCTGGGTGACCTCCGGGTCGGCCAGGTCGGCCTTGTTGAGGATCTTCAGGTTGGGGCGTTGGCGGAACAGCCGCATGTCCTCGATCATCGGGTTATGGCTGGCCTCAGGTACGCGCGCATCCAGAACCTCGATGACGACATCGATGAATTCCATGGTTTCGGCGGCTTTTTTGCGCGCCTGGGTCATGTGACCCGGATACCACTGAATTGCCATTGTTTTCCTCTTGAAAATCAAAACTTGCTGCGTCGGCATCGCCTTGCCGTGCCACTTGCACTGTCTGCGGCTCGCCTTCTTGCCATTTTTGATTTTGAAGAGGAAAACTACGTAAGTTGAAATTCTTCAAAATCAAAAATACTTTGTCGGCTACGGCTTGCCACTAAAACGTACTGTCTTCGCTTGCCTTCGCGTCTTTTTCGATTTTTGAAAGGAAAAGATCCAGTCATGAAAATCGAAAGTGACGTTCGAGGCTACCATTTGCCGAATTGCTGTAGGTTCTGATTTTAACACCGTGCCAGCCTGCCATGCCTCGGTTAAACTATCGCCATGTCACTTATTCCAGAAATTAAACCTAATCAGTCCGTCGAATTGCTGAAGGCGCTGCATATCCTCACGCGCGATGGCAAGCTCAATCAGGATACCCGGCGCAAACTCAAGCAGGTGTATCACCTCTATCATTTTATCGAGCCTCTGCTGGAAGAAGTGATGGCAGAGAACGAACAGGCCGTGCTGGTCGACCACGGTGCCGGCAAGTCCTATCTGGGTTTCATCCTCTATGACCTGTTCATGAAACAACGTGCAGGTGGGCAGGTGATTGGCATTGAAACCCGTGCCGAACTGGTGGAAAAGTCGCGAGAACTGGCGCAGCAGCTCGGCTTCGAACGCATGCAGTTTCTGCATTTGAGTGTGGAGGAGTCGATCCAATCAAAGGCGCTGCCGGAGAAGGTTGATATCGTCACTGCGCTGCATGCCTGCAACACGGCGACCGATGATGCGATCCGCTTCGGTCTGGAAAAGGAGGCGCAGTTCATGGTGCTGGTGCCGTGCTGCCAGGCCGAGGTGGCAGAGGTGCTACGGCGCCACAAGAACGAGTCTTTCGGCAAGACGCCGCTGTCCGAGATCTGGCGTCACCCGATACATACCCGCGAGTTCGGCAGCCAGATTACCAATGTGTTGCGCTGTTTGCAGCTGGAAGCGCACGGCTACCAGGTCACGGTGACCGAACTGGTCGGCTGGGAACATTCGATGAAGAACGAACTCATTGTCGCGCGCTACAAGAACAGCCCGCGCAAGAACGCGCAGCTGCGGCTGGAACAGATTCTGCAAGAGCTCAACCTGGAAGACCTGCGCGACAGGTTTATCTATTAAACTCGTGCTTATTATCATGAAACTTTACCGTCCTCTTTATCTGGCATCCGAAATCAGGGCACTGGAACAGCAGCATGCCGCTGAACCCCTGATGCAAAGAGCAGGCGACGTTATTACCGAATTTGTACAGGGCATATTGCCCGAAACGCAATCCTCGATTTTGATGCTTGCCGGTCCGGGCAATAATGGTGGAGATGCTTTGGTCGCCGCCCGTCTGCTGCAGAATATCTACCAGGTGACAGTGGTGCTCTGCGGCGATGCTGACAGATTGCCGACGGATGCGGCGGATGCTTATCAGTGCTGGATCAAGTCGGGTGGTAAGGTGCTGGATGACATCCCGGAAGGGCAGTGGGATCTGGTGATTGACGGACTCTTTGGCATCGGGCTGCAAAGGCCTCTCTCAGGCCGACTGGCGGAACTGGTTGCAAGCATCAATCAGTTGGGAGCGCCGGTGCTGGCCATCGATGTGCCGAGCGGGCTTTGTGCCGATACCGGCAGGGTTCTGGGTGTTGCCGTGCGGGCAGATTGGACCATCACATTTCTTGGTCTCAAAGCCGGCTTGTTTACATTGAACGGCCCGGATATGGCTGGTGAAGTGGTGATGGAGTCTTTGGGTATCAAGGCGGATGGCGATACGGTGGGGCATTTGCTGGAACAGGAAAGCGTTAGCAAGATGCTGCCCAAACGCCTGAAAAACTCCAACAAAGGGAATTTTGGCAATCTGGGCGTAATCGGCGGTGCGGCACGCATGACTGGTGCCGCGATACTGGCCGCCAGGGCTGGGTTGCTCACTGGTGCTGGCCGTGTCTATCTCGGGCTGCTGGATGCTGCCGCACCGACATACGACAACATGATGCCGGAGCTGATGCTGCGTCCGGTGGACGAGGTGCTGAATCTGGAAAAGCTCGATTGCCTGGTAATTGGGCCGGGCATGGGTGCGGAAGATAAAACCCGTGCGCATCTGGCTCGCGCGCTCGCGCTGACGGTGCCATTGCTGCTCGATGCCGACGCGCTCAATCTGCTGGCCGGAGACGAGGCCCTGCGCAAGATACTTTCGAAAAGAACAGCAGCAACTGTCGTCACGCCCCATCCAGGCGAGGCGGCACGCATGCTGGCGTGCACGGTGCGGGATATCCAGAATGACCGCATACAGAGTGCGCTTAACATCGCTCGTCAGTATCAGGCCATCACGCTGCTCAAGGGCTGCGGCAGCGTCATCGCCATGCCTGATGGACGCTGGTTCATCAATCATAGTGGTAATCCGGGGCTGGCCAGTGCCGGCATGGGCGATACGCTGGCCGGCATCATGGGTGCATTGATCGCACAGGGCCTGCCTGCTGAGGAATCGGTGCAGCTGGCCACTTATCTGCACGGAGCCGCCGCCGATGGCTTGATGGAACGCGGTAATGGTCCGGTTGGACTGTCCGCCAGCGAGGTGATGACAGAGGCGCGTTGGCTGTTGAATCAGTGGGTTTATTTGTAGATCTCTGCAGGTATCTCCGGCCTGGCCTGGCTGTGGAGTGCTTCAGCAGAAGACCCGCCCGGCCATGTTAAAATCACGTGCAGTATTTTCATAGTTAGCCTACATTCAGCCAGCCTATAATTTAGTCCGCCTACATTGACCACGATTTCCAAAGATTCCCCCGCCCGCCTGATTGCACAACTGCAAGCCCAACTACCCGGCTGCATGCAGGCAGACCGCTATATTCTTGGCCGCAGATTGCAGCAAGCACGCAGCCTGCTGCAGCAGAACAAGCCGATTGAGCGCAGCCTCAGTGATATTGCGACAAATATTCGCGAGTCCAGCGCACGGCTTAATAGCAGAAAAGCTGCCTTGCCTTTGCCAACCTATCCCGAAGAGCTGCCGGTCAGCGGCAAGCGTGAAGAGATTGCCGCGGCGATTATCGGGCATCAGGTGGTCATCGTCTGCGGTGAGACCGGCTCCGGCAAGACGACACAGTTGCCCAAAATCTGCCTTGAACTGGGCCGCGGCGTTGCCGGCCTGATCGGCCACACGCAGCCGCGCCGTATCGCCGCCCGCTCGGTCGCCTCACGCATCGCGCAGGAACTACATTCGCCACTGGGTCAGGCCGTCGGTTACAAGGTGCGTTTCAACGACAAGCTTTCAGAATCCAGCTATATCAAGCTGATGACCGACGGTATCCTGCTGGCTGAAACGCAGGGCGACCGGTTTCTCAATGCCTACGACACCATCATCATCGACGAGGCGCACGAGCGCAGTCTCAATATCGACTTCCTGCTCGGCTATCTGAAACAGCTATTGCCCAAACGTCCGGACCTCAAGGTTATCGTCACCTCCGCGACCATCGATGCCGAGCGGTTTTCCAGACACTTCAACGATGCGCCGGTGATCGAAGTCTCCGGCCGTACCTATCCGGTCGAGATCCGTTATCGCCCCTTGGGCAAGCCCGGCTTCATGGCCAAAGAGATCGATGTTCCCGAGGATGAAGATGATCTGGAATTGCTCGGGCAGGACCTGATGGGCGTCAAACGCAAGGCGCGCATCGAGTCGCGCTGGTTGCAGGAGGACGAAGAGGAGGAGGCGATCGAGGAGGCGATCCTCGATGCGGCCGATGACCTGCTACGGCTGGCCGATGGCGATATTCTGGTGTTCCTGCCGGGGGAGCGGGAGATCCGTGATGTCGCCGACCATCTGCGCAAATATCAGGGCCGCTCGGCCAAGCTACGGCATATCGAGGTTTTGCCGCTGTTTGCCAGGCTCTCCATCGAGGATCAGCAGAAGATCTTCCGCCGTTCCGGCACCACGCGTATCGTGCTTGCTACCAATGTGGCCGAGACTTCGCTGACCGTACCCGGCATCAAGTATGTGATCGATGCCGGCCTGGCACGGGTCAATCGTTACAGTACGCGCGCCAAGGTCGAGCAGCTGCAGATCGAGAAGATATCACAGGCCGCCGCCAATCAACGGGCCGGTCGCTGCGGCCGGGTATCCAACGGCATTTGCGTGCGGCTGTATTCGGAAGAGGATTTCAAGGCGCGCCCGGCCTATACCGACCCCGAGATTCTGCGATCCTCTCTTGCAGCTGTCATCCTGCGTATGGCGGCACTGCGGCTGGGCGATGTTGCCGATTTTCCGTTTATCGAAGCGCCAAGCTCGAGGCTGATCAACGATGGTTACCAGCTGTTGCAGGAACTGGGCGCCGTCGATCAGCAACGCCAGATCACCGAGATCGGCAAGCAACTGGCCCGTCTGCCGCTGGACCCGCGCATGGCGCGCATGATTCTGGCGGCCAAGCGTGAACACTGTTTGCGGGAGATTCTCATCATCGCCAGTGCGCTGACCATACAGGATCCGCGCGAACGTCCGATGGACAAGCGAGAGGCGGCCGATCAGGCACACAGAAAATTCGCCGATGAACAGTCGGATTTCATGAGTTTTCTCAAGCTCTGGGCGTTTTATGAAGATGCGCTGAAAAACAAAAAATCGAATAAGGATCTGCTCAACCAGTGCCATCAGAACTTCCTTTCTTTCCTGCGTTTGAAGGAATGGCGCGAGCTCTATCACCAGCTGTGCGAGATCGTTGACGAGATGGAGTTCCGGCTGAACGAGAAGGAAGCCGATTATGCGCAGATACATCGCGCCTTGCTGGCTGGCTTGCTGGGCAATATCGGGTTCAAGGATGGCGAGGCCGAGACCTATCTGGGTGCGCGCGGCATTCGCTTCGTCATCGCACCGGGGTCGGTGTTGAAGAAATCCAGACCCAAGTGGGTGATGGCGGCCGAGCTGATGGACACGAGCAAGCTCTATGCGCGTTGCGTGGCGAAGATCGAGCCGGACTGGATCGAGCCACTCGCCCACGGCCTGACCGAAAGCCACTATTCCGATCCACGCTGGGACCGCAAGGCAGCACAGGTCATCGCCTGGGAGCGCGTCAGTCTCTACGGCCTGACCATCGTGCCGAAACGCCGCGTGCATTACGGCCCCATCAATCCGGTCGAGGCGCGGGAGATTTTCATCCGCGAAGCGCTGGCCAATATGGAGTTCGATACCAAAGCCCCGTTTTTTGCCGCCAACAAGCAGCTGATCGCGGAAATCGAAGCGCTGGAGCATAAGGCCAGAAGGCAGGATGTGCTGGTCGATGAGCATGTGCTGTTCGGGTTTTACGACAAGCGTGTCGGTCAGGATATATTCAACGGCGCCAGTTTCGAGACCTGGCGCAAGACTGCGGAGGAGGGCCAGCCGAGGCTGCTGTACCTGACACGCGATGACCTGATGCGCCACGGTGCGGATGCGGTCACCGAGCAGCAGTTCCCGGAGAAGCTGTTGCTGGATGGCACCGAGG
>PHCD01000178.1 GCA_002842135.1 Betaproteobacteria bacterium HGW-Betaproteobacteria-8
CGACAACACCACGGTCAGTATTGGGGCGGGAGCTGTATGCCCGCCAAAAAGTCCAACATTATATATTGCGCTTAGGATAAAGCGCAATATAAATCAGACGCTACGTGCTTTTTCTACTACCTTGCTAACTTTCCATGTCTTGGTCTTGGAAAGCGGACGGCTTTCCTCGATTACAACCAGATCGCCTTCTTTGCACTCGTTGTTTTCATCGTGTGCATGAAATTTATTGGAACGACGTACAACCTTACCAATCAAAGGGTGCTTGACCTTGCGCTCTACGAGCACGGTCACCGTCTTGTCCATTTTATCGCTGACAACGCGGCCGCTCAGAGTGCGGACGACTTTCTCAGCTTCTGTCTTTGCAATATTTGTTTGACTCATGCTTGTACCTGTTTCGCTTTCTCAGCCAGGACTGTGCGAACACGTGCAATATCACGTCTCACCTTGCCCACCTGATCAACTTTATTCAACTGCTGGGTCGCCAATTGCATGCGCATGGAGAATTGCGCACGACGCAACTCAATCAGCTCATTGTTCAGCTCTTCAACAGACTTTGCTCTCAAATCGGATGCCTTCATGATTTAGCTCCCAAGGTGACGGGTAATGAAAGTCGTCTCGATCGGCAGCTTTGCAGCAGCCAGACGGAACGCTTCACGCGCCAACTCTTCGCTGACACCGTCCATTTCATATAACATTTTGCCTGGCTGGATCTGGGCTACATAATACTCGGTACTACCCTTACCATTACCCATACGCACTTCAGCCGGTTTCTTAGAAATTGGCTGATCAGGGAAAATACGAATCCAAACACGGCCACCACGCTTAATGTGACGAGTCATCACACGACGTGCAGCTTCAATCTGGCGTGCTGTCAAACGACCACGACCAATTGCCTTAAGGCCGAATTCACCGAAACTTACTTTATTACCGGTCGTTGCAATGCCCTTATTACGGCCCTTTTGCATCTTGCGGAATTTTTGTCTAGCTGGCTGTAGCATTTTTCGCCCCTGACTTTCTTACTCTTTTCTCTGGTTCAGTACCTGCTGGTCTGGATTTTTTCTCTGGCTCAGCAGCTACCGCAGGTTGTTCACCCTTGTTTGCAAATACCTCGCCCTTGAATACCCACACCTTGATACCAATAATGCCGTACGTCGTTTGCGCCTCGGCAACACCGTAGTCAATATCGGCACGCAATGTATGCAATGGCACACGGCCTTCGCGATACCATTCGGTACGTGCGATTTCAATACCGTTCAAACGGCCCGAACTCATGATCTTGATACCCTGAGCACCCAAACGCATTGCATTTTGCATTGCACGCTTCATGGCACGACGGAACATCACACGCTTTTCAAGCTGTTGAGCAATACTTTGTGCAATCAACGCCGCATCGATTTCAGGCTTGCGCACTTCTTCGATGTTCAAATGTACAGGAACGCTCATCAAACCTTGCAGGCTGGAACGCAAAGACTCAATATCTTCGCCTTTCTTGCCAATAACAATCCCAGGACGAGCACTGTAGATGGTAATCTTGGCGTTCTTTGCAGGACGTTCGATCACGATCTTGCTAACAGCCGCATGTGCCAGCTTCTTATTAAGGAATTCACGCACCTTAATATCGCTGTTCAGCATTGCAGGGAAATTCTTGCTATTGGAATACCAGCGAGACAACCAGTTTTTTTGGACGCCCAGACGGAAACCAAACGGATGTATTTTCTGACCCATAGTGATTCCTTTAGTT
>PHCD01000058.1 GCA_002842135.1 Betaproteobacteria bacterium HGW-Betaproteobacteria-8
CAAGTTACGTTTACTTCAGGGTAATTCGGATGGATATCGGCCTTCATGCTGATGTCTCTTTCAAATGCTGTCGCAGAAAACCCGTGATTATCAATGAAACGAACGAGTTTTTCAACAACTAATTTAGTAAATGCTTATTCAGTGAGCTCTGGTTTTATGCTTAATCAACCGCGACGCATGCTGTCGAAGAAGTCTGAGTTATTCTTGGTGGCCTTGATTTTATCCAGCAGGAACTCCATCGCTGAGGGGTGAGGCCAGTGACACGGTGCGCGTGAGCGCCGGTGCGGGAGTCTGGCCTCGACCTCGAAGCTACTGCAAATCAACCGCGACGCATGCTGTCGAAGAAGTCTGAGTTATTCTTGGTGGCCTTGATTTTGTCCAGCAGGAACTCCATCGCTTCGAGGTCATCCATAGGATAGAGCAGCTTGCGTAGCACCCAGATCTTTTGCAGGATGTCCTTTGGAATCAGCAGTTCTTCACGGCGTGTGCCGGATTTGTTGACGTTGATGGCAGGGTAGAGGCGCTTTTCAGCCATCTTGCGATCAAGATGGATTTCCATGTTGCCGGTACCCTTGAATTCTTCATAGATGACGTCGTCCATGCGCGAACCCGTGTCGACCAGCGCGGTGGCGATGATGGTCAGTGAACCGCCTTCCTCGATGTTGCGTGCAGCACCGAAGAAACGCTTGGGACGCTGCAGGGCGTTGGCATCGACACCACCGGTCAGCACCTTGCCTGAGGCAGGTACCACCGTGTTGTAAGCACGTGCCAGACGGGTGATGGAGTCGAGCAGAATGACGACATCTTTTTTATGTTCAACCAAGCGCTTGGCTTTTTCCAGCACCATTTCCGCGACCTGCACGTGGCGTGTTGCAGGTTCGTCGAAGGTGGAGGCGACAACTTCACCTTTTACCGAGCGCGTCATTTCTGTCACTTCTTCCGGGCGTTCGTCGATCAGCAGCACAATCAGGTTCACATCCGGGTGGTTGGCAGTGATGGCATGTGCGATGTGCTGCATCATCACGGTCTTGCCGCTTTTGGGGCTGGCGACCAGCAGGCCGCGTTGACCCTTGCCGATAGGGGCGATCATGTCGATGACGCGGCCGGTGATGTTTTCTTCGCCGCGGATATCGCGTTCAAGGATGAGTGGTTCAGTGGGGAAGAGTGGTGTCAGGTTTTCAAACAGGATCTTGTGCTTGGTGTTCTCTGGCGGTTCGCCATTGACGCTGTCGACTTTAACCAGGGCAAAGTAACGTTCGCCTTCTTTCGGGGTTCTGATCTCGCCCTGTATGGTGTCCCCGGTATGCAGATTGAAGCGCCTGATTTGCGATGGCGATACATAGATGTCATCCGGGCCGGCCAGGTAAGAAGTATCGGGCGAGCGTAAAAATCCGAATCCGTCCTGCAACACCTCCAGTGTCCCGTCGCCAAAGATGCTGTCTCCTTTTTTGGCTTTGTTTTTCAGCAGGGCAAAGATGAGATCCTGTTTGCGCATGCGACTGGCATTCTCGATCTCATTCGAAATTGCCATTTCAACCAGTTCGGTTACGGGTAGGTGCTTTAAATCGGATAAATGCATAGGGAAAAGCTCGCTGAAAATCGAAACTGCATAGGGAAAGGGAACGACTTGGGGATTACTGCCTGATTCCCTGTTTTGTTGTTAATTTTCTCAAAACGAAAGAATCAGGTTAAACAGTAACTTGATTAGATATTGCTGTCAATGAATGCTGTCAGTTGTGATTTTGATAATGCGCCGACTTTGGTGGCTTCTACATTGCCGTTCTTGAACAGCATCAGGGTGGGGATGCCACGAATACCATATTTAGGTGGAGTGTTCTGGTTTTCGTCGATATTCAGCTTGGCCACTTTCAGGCGACCGGCGTATTCCTTGGATATCTCATCGAGGATGGGGGCAATCATTTTGCAAGGGCCGCACCACTCTGCCCAGTAATCCACCAGCACCGGGATTTGTGATTGCAGGACTTCTTGCTCGAATGCGTCATCGCTGACATGGGTAATATGTTCGCTCATGTGAACCTCTGTGAAATTGATACGGAATTTGGATGGTAAAAACTGCGATTACGCTATCGTAGCGAAAAATGTTCTTCGAGTGAAGCTTCATATAAAAGCAGTTGGCTGAGTTTGTAGCTCGGTAATAGTCGCTTGGGATTAATTGGCATTTGGAATGATGGCAGATTTTTCTCTAGAATTTTAGAGAATGCTGAATTGAAAACGTTCAAAGCTTCTGGTGCGCTCTACCAGCCTGGTAATCATGATGCGTGAAATTGTGCCGTTTTCATCAAGCTCGAGTACGCGCGCAGGGGCGTAGAAGCCGGATCGGGCAATCAGGGAAGCTTCCTGGTTGATGGACGGTATTGCCGGCAATATGAGTGCTGGCTCGAAATCGCCGTTGTTTACGATTCGAGTTCCTGCCGCCTTGGCGTTCGGCGCCAGCAGTTGTGTGCCGATATCCAGCTGGTTCTGTTCACCGTTGCTGGCCCAGCGTAACACCGCAACTGACCAGTTCTTTTCACCTTCATTCTTGATGCTCAGCAATTCCCCTATGCGAACCTGTGCCTGGATGTTCGGGAACTTGCGCAGCGCGGTGCCGCTGGCACTGATATTCAGCATCTGCCAATTGGTGGGCTTGATTGGCAATTTGTTGACAGACGAATTTGTTGCCTCATTGCCTTGAAAGCCGGATTCGTCAATCACTGCAGGTTGCTGGTAGAACTGTTCATTGTTGATGAAAAAATGAGCGGCGCTGAGGCCAATGCCCAGCTGTGAAATACTGTTCTTGCTTAAGCGTTTGTAAATGCGCTTGGGCGAAGCGCCCCAGTGCTTGATCAGGTAAACCAGCATATCCTGGTATTTGTTATCAAGCATGGATTCCGGCAGGCCGGAATTTTTGGAGACATTGCCAGATTGCAGCATTTGCAGATTTTGATGCGCCAGGCGGGCGAGTTCCACGGTAATAAAGAAGATGTCAGTGTCAGCGTTAGTTTGTTTGATGCTTCTGACATAGGGGACAGGGGGGGTGTCCGAGTCCAGGTGGATGATAAAAATGCCCGCCGGATTTTCCGGTGTCCCCAAGCCCTGTAATTGGGTGTGTATGGCAAAACGCTCGATGTAATCGGCAACCAGTTCTATATCCTGTGGTGCCATGTGTTGCGGGTCGGCAAGTGACATTAGCAGGATCTGCTTATAGAGCAGATCGATACTGGTGGGCTGTCCATCCTTTTGCAGCGCGATTTCATGCAGGGATTCGTGAGCTGCATGGAAATAAAGCTGATGCAAGTCACGCCAGACGGTGCCCGGCACGTTAAAGTAGGTCTCGTAGTAAACCATGGAGAGCTGGTGCAGTGAGTCCATGGCGCGGTGTATGGTCACGGTAGTTCTGTCACTGGGGTTGAACAGCTGGCTCAGCTGGTCGTTCAGCGTCAGTTTGTAGCCATAGGCCAGTTCCAGCCAGAGCGACTCAGCTGCTGCTGCATAGGCTTGGGCTTCTTTTGACAAAGGCAGGGAAGCGGTACAGTAAGTATGAGACAGGTTGCTTACAAGGGTGATGGTATGGCCCCTGTAGACTTCCAGTGCCTTGAAGCGGCTATCGGCCGAGACTTTCTGGCGGTTTAGTATCTCCATTTCGTCGTGCAGCGCGGTTGCAGCTTCCAGCGGCGAAGTGGGCAGTTTGGCCAGGAATTCAAGGATTTTTTGCGGACGAGTTTCCGCGGGGATAAGCGGTTTGTCTTCTAGCGCCGGAACTGTAAGATTTAATGGCATTCAAACTACTCACGAACATAATGTGAAGATGTTAATTACTCTTGGGTGGTTTGTCACGATAGACTTGAGCACCCGGCTGAATAAAAAGCATTTTTTGTGTAATTTATAGTGATTCTACTGAGGGGTTGGTTTGGTGCGGCGACTGGTGCTCTGTGTTCTTTTATCGATTTTTGCCGCGGGCGTACAGGCGGAGTCGTCGTTTAGCCTGACTGACACTGCTGGCGTTGAGCATCGCCTTGCCGATTACCGGGGTAAATGGGTACTTGTAAATTACTGGGCGACCTGGTGTCCGCCTTGCCTGGAAGAAGTCCCGGACTTGGTCAATCTTTACGATAAGCGCAGGGATAAGGACCTCATGGTGCTGGGCGTGGTTTTTGAATTCAAGAATATTGGGGAAGTCGAAAAGTTCGCTGACGATATGTTGATGTCATATCCGGTTGTGTTGGGTAATGAGCGTATCGTGAATGAAATCGGGTCTGCTGCGGTGTTGCCGACGACTTATATTTACAATCCGCAGGGCAGGCTGGTGAAAATCAAACGCGGCCTGATTACCAGGCAGTACATTGAAGAATTGATAGCGGGTCGAAGCCGCTAGCAATTCTTCAGGGGTTTCAGGTAGGCGTCGGGATGCTGTGGCCTGCCGCATCAAGGATGTTCAGTTGGTTTTCTTCAGCAAAATGCATGAGCTGTGCATAACCGTCCGGATTGATATCCTTCAGTTTCAAGTTGACGGCCAGGCAACGAACGCCATTCACCACCCTGGGTTTCAGGTAGGGCGAGTAGCGCAGTTTCTTGTCCGCGCCGAAGCTGGCATAGGTACTGCACATACGATCCACCCAGTCGCTGGGGCGAAATGGCTTGCCGGCGCGGGTCAAGCCTTCGATGATGACTTCGTTGCTGGTGTTGCTTTTGGTGTCGGTGTTCATATCGCCAATTCAGGTAAAAAAGTTGAAGGATTATAGCATTCAAGCAATATGCATACCGAATTCTTAATCAATGTATTCAAACACTTTCACCACTTTTGCTACGCCATCTACATTGCGGGCGATATCGACCGCATCTTCGCCTTCCTGGCGTGTAACCATGCCCATCAGGTAAACGACAGAGTTCTCGGTAACGACTTTGACATAGTTGGCCGGGAAGCGGTTTTCCTTGAGCATGTTTGTTTTGACTTTGGATGTGATGTAGGTGTCGTTCGCGCTAGTGCCCAGGTCGCTTTTTTCGCTGATAGCGAGTTCGTTTGTCACAGTTTTGACATTTTCTACACTGAGTGCGGCACGTTCTGCTTTTGCGCGGACCTCTTCGCTGATGGCTTCGCCGGTCAGCAGCACATTGAGATTGAAGCTGGTGACGCTGACATTGATATTGGCAGCACCGATATTGTCGACGATCATTTTCTTGGCTTTCAGTTCGATAGCCTGGTCTTCGATGTAGATGCCGCCGGTTCTGCGGTCGGCCGCCATGACACCGCCAGCAACCGCGCCACCGGCGACGACAGGGACGCAGGCAGCCAGTTGCATGGAAAGCAGGATTGCTGCGAGCAGTTTTGCGTGTGAGGATAAAGTTGGGGTGTACATTAATTTACTCCTAGTAAAAGACAATCGATGGCATCGCACAGGCAATGCAGAATAAGCATATATGTTTCATGAATTCGGGAGGCGTTGTCATGTGGCACGCCCAAGTGAATGTCATGCTCCCCAAGAAGTTCGACTACGCCGCCGCCATCGCCGCCAGTCATGGCGATGATGCGCATGCCGCGTTCTTTCGCGGCTGTTATTGCTTTAAGTACGTTTTTTGAATTGCCGCTGGCGCACAGCGCGAGAAGTACGTCGCCTTCCATACCCAATGCACAGACCTGTTTTGAATAGACTTGTTCAAAATGGTTCTCGTTGGCGATGGAAGTCAATGTCGTATTGTTTGAGCAGAGTGCAATCGCGGCCAATCCCGGCCGCTCCATCTCATAACGGTTGAGCATCAGTGAAGCAAAGTATTGTGCGCTGGCTGCAGAACCGCCATTGCCGCAAGTCAGTATTTTGTGTTCATTCAACAGGGCTTCGACAATGGCCTCGGCCGCCCTGGCGATAGGCGCAGCCAGCAGCCCGGCCAGTTCCAGCTGGAGTTGGCCGCTTTGTTCGAAATGCTTGCTGATTCTGGCTTCTATGGTCATTGGGTCTTTAGCTGGTTCAGCCGGCGTCAAATGCGTTTTGGATCCACTCGAGTCCGTCCTTGCTGGCCTTGCTCATCAGGATCACATCAAAACGGCAATTGGCGTTGCCATGCTTCTGCAGATACTGTTCGGCCGTCCGGATGATCTTTTGCTGCTTGGATGGCGTAATGCTCATTGCTGCACCTCCAAAACCGGTGTTGCTGCGCAGGCGGACTTCGATAAACACCAGGCATTTGCCATCCCGCATGATGAGATCAATTTCGCCATAACGGGATTGGTAGTTTCTATCCAGCAGTGTCAGGCCTTGTTGTTGCAGGTAGATGGCAGCGATATTCTCGGCTTCACTGCCCAGTGTGTTCAAGGGGTCTGCTCCATTACCACGCCGTCACCGGTAAACCTGCCTACGGCCAGTGTGCGTTCTATGCCGCCATTGGCCCCAACTTGAATCTTGCCGGTGAGTCCGCGTACGGCAACGGTTTTGCCGGAGTGGTCAGCAATCGCCGTCAGCACTTGATAAGCGTCTACGCCCAGCGCAAACCATCGTTGCATCATGCCTTCCGGCAGGCTGGCTGCAGTTTCCTTGAAGATGCTGAAGGTTGCATCATTTGTGTGCAGTATCCACGGCAAGTCGATGAACCTGATGGCTAGCAGGGCGGCATCTTCCGGTTCGTAGTTGACGCCGGTGTAGATGTGCGAAAAGCCATAGGTCGGAACGGTGATGTCGAGGTGGCCTCGCACGGAGCGGGCCAGCTCATGGCCGGTGGCAAGCAGAATCATATCCGCTGGCTGTGCTTGCAATTGCGCCTGCAGGTCTGCAGGCTGGGTGTTTTCATTGACGGTGACCTTAAGCAGCAACTGGCCGCCTTCTGCCAGCCATGCGGCTTCGAAGGCTTGGGCCATGCGGCTGGCAATGCCGTTTTCTTCAGCGAGGATGACAGCTGTCTGCATGCCGGCATCGCGCGCCATTCTGGCAATCTGCGCCGCTTCTGTATCGATGGAAAGACCCAGGCTGTATAAGTTATCCAGCTTGAAGTCGGCTTCCGATTGATTTAGTGCCAGGGTGGGTATGCTGAGCGTGCCGGTGGTCAGCGCGGTGACCTCATCGCGCGCCAGCGGGCCGACAATGAAATCCGCGCCTTCACTGACGGCCTTTTTATAGACGGCAGTAATGAACTCCTTATCACCCGACGTGGGGTAAATCACGACTTCTGAGGTATCGCGGGCGGCATCTCTGGCGGCCATGAAGCCGCGCTCAATGGCGTCCGCGGCCGGATAAAAGTCCGGGCTGCCAAATGGCAGGAGCAGCGCCACCTTGCGGTTGCCCGTTTTGCCTTGCCCCGGTTTGGTGCTGTCGGATTGTGCAGGGCTTGCGGCTGGGCTCAGCTCCAGTACAAGGTCGGTGTAGGCGCCGTGGTCCGGATAGGCCTTGCGCCAGTCACTGATGCTGGCGCGCAAGTCCTGGCTGTCCTTTGCGGTTAGCGCCAAGTCTATCCAGCCCTGTATGCTGGTGTTGAAGCTTTCGCCGCGTATTTCAATCAGTTGGGATTTATCCAGTGCAGCCAAGGTTTTCCAGATGTTTTTCTGGTTCTGCCTGACCTGTTCGGCATCGACCTCGGTGGCGGCTAGCCAATAGCGCTCTGCCAGGATTCTTTGTTCCAGGCTGCGCAGTGCGTCAGCTTGCTGGTCATAGGCTAGGGCGAGGCTTGCGTGTAAACTTGCAGCTGCTTCAGGGCTCAGGGACGAGTTTGTTACAGCCCCGCTGACCTGTATGGGCAAGAGCAGCTGGAATGTCCGGTCAATGTCGTTTTCAGCAGCAGCGATGGCCCCGTCGAGTATTTTGGCGTAAACCTGCTGGGCCGGGATTTTCAACAAGGCAATTTTTGCACACGCGATATCTGCACGTTTCAGGCAGCTGAGCCCTTCCGTGAAGGTGGTTTCAGGCGTGTTTTTATAGGAAGAAGATGGTTTGGCATCTGCTGCGAGCGCATTGAGTGTGCCGAAGTGCAGGAGGCAAAGCAGACAGAGCAACCGGAAAAATGAGGTGGATAGACGTTGATTCATAGCGGCACATTATATGTTGTAGCCACGCCGATTGGAAACCTTCAGGACATTACACTGCGCGCGCTGGAAGTATTGAAGGCCGTTGACGTGATTGCCGCGGAGGACACGCGCCATACTTCGGGCCTGCTTTCGCATTACGCTATTCGTAAGAAACTGGTAGCCGTACACGAGCATAACGAACATCAATCGGCTGAGCAGTTGCTTGCACGCTTGCGTGCGGGCGAATCGGTGGCGCTGGTGACCGATGCCGGTACGCCGGGGATCAGTGACCCGGGTGCGGTGGTGGTTGATATCGTGCGGCAGGCCGGTATTGCCGTAGTGCCGGTGCCCGGTGCCAGTGCGGTGATCGCGGCATTGTCCGCTTCCGGCATACGCCAGAATGGCTTCAGTTTCATTGGATTTTTGCCCGCCAGCGGCAGTCAGCGGCGCAAGATGCTTGAATCGCTGAAAGAGCAAAAGACCACATTGGTCTTTTATGAAGCGCCGCATCGAGTGGTGGAAAGTGTTGAGGATATGGCATCTGTGCTTGGCTCTGAGCGCAACATCACCGTTGCCCGGGAATTGACCAAGACTTTCGAGACCTTCCATAGCTGCCGTCTGGATGAAGCTGTGGCCTGGTTGCAGGCAGACCCCAATCAGCAGCGCGGAGAATTCGTATTGCTGGTTGAATCCCTGCCGGAAGCGGAGTCGGCTGAAATCGCACCTGAAGTCGATCGCGTACTCAGGCTGTTGATGGCAGAGTTGCCGCTCAAGCAGGCGGTAAAATTGACAGCGGAAATCAGCGGCGAGAAGAAGAACGCACTTTATGAATATGGCTTGAAAATCAAGGATCAACTGAAGAGTTAAAGGCAGCCCATGACACAAACCCTGAACATTACCCGCCCGGACGACTGGCATTTGCATCTGAGAGACGGCGAGGCGCTGGAGGCGGTTTTACCTGATACAGCCCGGCAGTTTGCAAGGGCCATCGTCATGCCCAACCTGCGGCCGCCGGTGACGACGACTGAAATGGCCGAGGCCTATCGCCAGCGCATACTGGATGCCTTGCCGGCCGGCATGCGTTTCGAGCCGCTGATGACTTTGTACCTGACCGATAACACCTTGGCCGAAGATATAAGCAGGGCGAAGAAAAGCGGTATCGTGCACGGCGTCAAACTCTATCCGGCCGGAGCTACCACCAATTCAGATTCCGGCGTGACCAATCTCGGGCATTGCGTCCAGGCGCTGGAGGCCATGGAGAAATGCGGCATGCCACTGCTGGTGCATGCCGAGGTGACGGATGCGGATGTGGATGTATTCGACCGCGAGAAAGTCTTCATCGAGCGCAACATGATTCCGCTTTTGCAGCGCTTTCCTGCCTTGCGCGTGGTGTTCGAGCACATTACGACCAGGGATGCTGCCGATTTCGTCAGTGCCGCACCGGCTCACATCGTGGCGACAATAACCGCGCATCACCTGTTGATGAACCGCAATGCCATGTTCGCTGGCGGTATCCGGCCGCATCATTATTGTCTGCCGGTGTTGAAGCGCGAAGAGCATCGCCAGGCACTGATCCGGGCTGCCATTTCCGGCAATCCGAAATTCTTCCTCGGCACGGACAGTGCACCGCACCTGAAATCGGCCAAGGAGACCGCCTGCGGCTGTGCCGGCATGTATACGGCGCATGCCGCGATCGAGTTGTATGCCGAAGTGTTCGAGGCCGCTGGTGCGCTGGACAGGCTGGAAGCTTTCGCCAGTTTTTATGGCGCAGATTTTTATGGCTTACCCAGAAATACCGAGCGGATCACTTTGGTCAGGCAATCGTGGACGGTTCCCGAAACCATCCCGATGGCCGATGGTGAGTTGGTGCCGTTACGTGCGGGTCAGGAGATTCCTTGGAAACTGCAAGCTGCTTGATTAAAGCGCTTGCAGCGAATGATTGAATTTACTCCGACCCCAATTATTCTTGTTATTATTCGTCCGGAAACAACGATGTTGGCACCCTCGCAAGCGAAAGCCAGAGCGGTGGCGCGACCAATACCGGTCAGGGCGCCGGTGATAAGGACAACGGGGGCGGTGTTCATTCTTGTTGTCCGCTCCAACTACATGGAGCTGGCGATAACTATGTCCATGGACTTGAATCCCGCTTCGCGCAACGGGATGATCTCGGCATAGGCATCGCTTTTGAATACCGCCTCCACGGCGTCTGCCGATGGAAAATCCATCACCATACATGCGTTGTATTTTGAGTCACCGACCACCGATCGCTCAACTTTGACGCGGCAAATAACTTCGCCCCCGCCATTGATCAACAGCGGTATAGCCCGCTGCATATATTGCTGCGCTGCCGGCATTTGCTCCGGATTAAAAACAGCGGTTACGACGATTGTGGTCTTGGTAGTCATTTGCTTGTGTCCTGGATTGGTTGGGAAATTTCAAACCGCTTGAATTTGTCAAACGTGGCGGCAGTATCTGCCATACACTGACATTCCGGTAGTTGACAATGCGTGTATGCTTATTCACTTGTGAGGTGACAATGTTAGCGCTCGATGACCTGGATGAACTAAAGACGTTTACGCTGGTGGTGGAGCTGGGCAGCTTGTCGGCGGCGGCGCGTCTGATGCAGTTGACGACCAACGCAGTCAGCCGGCGCGTAATTCGTCTGGAGCAGAACCTGGGCGTCAAAGTGCTGCGCCGCTCAACCCGCGCCGTGTCTGTCACGGCCGAAGGACGCGTGCTCTACGCGCGTGCGCGGCGTGCGCTGGAAGAACTCAAGGCGGCTGAGGACGCCATCAAATCCGGGCTGAACAGCTTGAACGGTTCCATTCGCGTGGCCCTGCCAGGTGGTGCCTGTAGCCTTGGCATTCTGGGCGGTATCTCAGGCTTTCTTGAAGCCAACCCGGAACTTCACCTGGAGATGCTGGTGGTGAACACGCCGGTCGACCCCATCGGCGGTGGTTTCGATGTCGTAATTCATGTCGGACCACCAAAAGACAGCCGCTTGAATGCGCGGCGCTTGCACTCGGCCTCGTGGGCATTGGCCGCCTCGCCGCGCTATTTTGTTTCACGACCGAAGCCCAAGACACCGTCCGACCTCTCGGACCACGTTTGCCTGCGCATTGTCTCCAACCCGCCGCAGGATGAATGGAGCCTGATCGACACGAAGGGCAATATAGAAACGGTCCACGTGAGCGGCAACTTTGAAGCCGACGACAGCCGTGTGCTGGCCGATGCAATGTATGCCGGCCTCGGTATTGGCATACGCCCGGCAAAAGAGCTTGCGGCAGCGATTGAGGCGGGGACACTGGTACGCGTCCTGCCGCGCTATCGCTTTGCCAACATGGAAGTCTATGCGCTGATGTCCAAAGGCACTTTGCGCCTCGCACGCGTATCGACTTTTCTGGATTTTTTCAGCGAATTGCTGAAAAAAGAAGCTTAACCTGAGATTGTCCATTAGGACTTTGCTGGGCTGGGCAGGATCGGCGGTTTTAAAACACGTCATTTCCGCGCAGGCAGGAATTCAACAGCACGCCAAGCGTGCTGTTGTTTGTTTTGAACTGGATTGCGGGTCATCCCGTAAAGAGCTTGTCCGTTCTCCCTAAGCTGCTTTGCAGCAAGTCGAACGCCAAAGCCCGGAATGACGAGATGGTGTTTTTTTAGCCAACCTTGGCAGGCCTTGCCCCAAAAATCGCCGTCCCCACCCGCACTATCGTCGCGCCTTCCTGAATCGCTGCTGGGTAATCATGCGACATGCCCATGGAGAGCGTATCCAGCGCCAAGCCATGCTGTTTTAACTCTTCAAACAATTGTCGCAGGCGCTGGAACTGCTGGCGTTGCAGAGCAATGTCGTCGGTGGGTTCGAATAATTGGGGTCAGTGTAATTTAATCACTCCGCATTATCATTTGGATTGTGGTCCTCGGGGTAACTCCCGCATCTGATTGTAATTGGCGCGTCAGTGGTAGAATGCGCTTTGAAGCTGGCCAGACAGTCGCCGCTCACGCAAGTGAGGGGAGGAAAGTCCGGGCTCCGCAGAGCAGGATGACGGCTAACGGCCGTACGCCGTGAGGCGAACGGGTGAAACGCGGTAACCTCCATCCGGAGCAAAGCCAAATAGGGTAGCGATAGCGTGGCTCGCGCTGCTACCGGGTAGGCTGCTTGAGCGCACGAGTAATTGTGCGCCTAGATGAATGACTGTCGCCCGCCGCAAGGTGGGAACAGAACCCGGCTTATCGGCCAGCTTCACTTTACACTCTTTAGTTTGCCGCTTGCACAGGATGGCGTGTTTGGAGATATAAAAGAGCTGTTTAGCAGCCACTGAAATGTCGGCTTTTCTTGTGGGTGGCGCTGTATATCCTGTGTGGATGCCTCTTGCGGGTATGGCGGCTTGGCAAAAAGGGGCATGCGGTCATTGCGGGCTTCATCTCAAGCCTCATCATGTTTTTATTCAATTGTGGTTTTCAGTTTTACCTTTAATTCGGTTGTTCTTTTTCTGGCAACTTTCATTTGATCAATATTTCCCACCGAAGAAAAATTCAAGCACATCGTAGCGAGTCCTGATAAAGCACATTCACTTAATTTTCTATCTTATTAATTATTAAGGAATTATTTTTTATCACAAAAATTCGCTAAGTCATTGTCCTGTAAAGGAAAAATCACAAAAAAGGGCTTGCATCGCCCATTTTTTTTATCTATAGTGGGTAGCAGTGGAGAAAAGTGGGTTTT
>PHCD01000179.1 GCA_002842135.1 Betaproteobacteria bacterium HGW-Betaproteobacteria-8
TCGGCATCGATGGCCATTTGCTTGCCGGGCATCGCATCCAGGGTGAACCGTGCACCGACTTCGGCAATACGGCCGGCACCCTTGGTCACCACGATAAAGTTGATAATGGTCAGAATCACGAAGACGACAATACCGACGGTGTAATTGCCGCCAATCAGGAAATGACCGAAGGCCTCGATCACCTTGCCGGCAGCATCCGGCCCGGTATGGCCTTCAGTCAGTACGACGCGGGTGGAAGCCACGTTGAGCGAAAGGCGCAACATGGTGGTGACCAGCAGCACAATCGGGAAGGCGATGAAATCGAGCGGCTTTGAGGTATTGAGGCTGATCAGCAGGACGATGATGGATAACGCGATATTGAAACTGAACAACACATCGAGGGCGATGGCCGGCAGTGGCAATATCATCATTGCCAGCAACATGACGATGATCAGCGGCGCGGCGACTGCAGCGCCGGTTTTAGCATTAAGCCAGACTGGCAGGTTCAGGCCGTTCATGCGGAAGCTCCTGCCAGCGCATGTGGGTCAAGTTCGTCAGGCACCTCAAGCACATCCGGCTGCCGGGGCTGCAAGCCACCATCTTTTTTGAAAATGCGCATCTGGTAAACATAGGCCAGCACTTCTGCAACTGCGGCATACAGCGCTTCCGGGATCGCATCGCCCAAATCGGTGTGGGCATAAAGTGCACGTGCCAGCTTGGGGGATTCCAGCACGCTGACTTTATGTTCAGCGGCAATCTCCCGTATCTTCAAGGCAATCGCGTCCGCACCCTTGGCCACCACTACTGGCGCGCGCATGCTGTCATTCTTGTATTGAATGGCGACGGCATAGTGCGTCGGGTTGGTCACCACGACATCCGCATTGGGGATTTCCGCCATCATGCGGCGACGCGCCATCTCACGTTGTTGCAGACGAATCCTGGCTTTGATTTCAGGGTTGCCTTCGGTTTCCTTGCTCTCCTGACGCACGTCCTGCTTGGTCATCTTGAGCTTGTTGGCGTAGCTCCATAATTGATACGGCACATCTACCGCCGCAATCAGCACCAGGGAACCAGTAATCGCTATCATGGTGACAAGGATGAGATAGGCGGTGCTGGTCAATGCTTCATTCACAGGCAGCAAAGGCAACATCAGCACGTCATCGATTTCAGCCGCCACGACAAAAAAAGCGACCGAACCAACCAATGTGGCTTTGACTACCGCCTTGAAAAACTCCATGGCGGCATTTTTTGAAACCAGGTTCTTGATGCCGCTGAGGGGGTTCAGTTTATTGAACTTGGGAATCAAGGCCTTGCTACTGACATTCCAGCCGCCGAGCAGCACCGGTGAAGCGATCGCGATGAATACGACCAGACCCGCCAAGGGCAGGAAAGCCCAAAGCAGTTCACCTAAATTTTGCGAGATATTGACTATCAGCAAGCCGGGCTCAAAAACGAGATTGCGCGGCAAAGTCAAACCGGCCGCCATATTGGTCTTGAGCGCCTGAGTCAGTTGCGCACCGGATGCCCAGATGCCGACCAGCATAGTGAGAAGCACAGATACCGTTGCCAGCTCTTTCGAGCGAGGCACGTCGCCGTCCTCACGCGCTTTTTCAATGCGCTTGGGCGTCGCCTGTTCCGTTTTCTCCAAATCGCTGTCTTCTGCCATACCAGCCCCAATTGATTGAGTCGATCAACTACCCATCGACGGTCTTCCATTGGAACCATTATTGATGA
>PHCD01000180.1 GCA_002842135.1 Betaproteobacteria bacterium HGW-Betaproteobacteria-8
GTCCGGCAAGTCGCGATAGACGCCGCCCGGCCGGTAATAAGCCGCATGCATGCGCGCACCGGAGACCGCCTCATAGCAGTCGAACAGATCTTCGCGCTCACGGAAGGCGTAAAGGAACACTGTCATCGCGCCGACGTCCAGCGCATGCGCGCCCAGCCACAGCAGGTGATTCAGCACGCGCGTGATTTCGTCGAACATGACGCGGATATACTGCGCACGCAGCGGCACTTCCAGGCCCAGCAACTTTTCGATCGCCATGACGTAGGCGTGCTCGTTGGACATCATGGAAACGTAATCGAGACGATCCATGTAAGGCACGGACTGCAGATAGGTGCGATTCTCCGCCAGTTTCTCGGTCGCGCGATGCAACAGGCCAATGTGCGGGTCGGCACGTTGAATCACTTCACCATCCAACTCCAGCACCAGGCGCAACACGCCGTGCGCCGCCGGGTGCTGGGGCCCAAAGTTCATTGTGTAATTTCTAATCTCAGCCACGGCATTCGCCCTTCAAGTACCGGCTCATCGGAGTGCATTCACAATGAACTTCAGTGGAGGCTAATGCCTGCGCAGCAGGCGTTATGCCGGAGCTAAAGTTCATCGTATAGTTGCGAATCTCAGCCATGATGAAACCCTTCGTCACGAATAATCCGCGGCACGTTATTGCGCAATTCGATGGATACCGGCTGATAGATCACACGCTGCTGGTCGGGGTCATACCGCATCTCGACATTGCCGATCATCGGGAAGTCCTTGCGGAATGGATGACCGACAAAACCATAGTCGGTCAACAGGCGGCGCAGGTCCGGATGACCGTCGAACATGATGCCGAACAGGTCAAAAGCTTCGCGCTCGAACCAGTTGGCAGCAGGCCACAGATTCACCAGCGTTGGCAGCACCGGGAAGTCTTCATCCTCGGCATAGACACGCAGACGCAGACGCTGATTCAGGCTGATGGAAAGGAAATGACAAACCACGGCGAATCGCGGGCCCTCCCAGGCGCCATCGCCATATTCGGCATAGTCCACGCCGCACAGATCGATCAGCTGTTCGAATTTGAGTGCCGGAGCATCGCGCAGAACTTGGCAGATTGCCAGAAAATCTGCCGCTTTGACTTCAATGGTGATTTCGCCGACATGCATGTTGAGTTTGGACAATTTTTCGCCCAAGGCCAGCTTGATTTCTTCCGATAATTTTTCCAGACGCGCGCTCATCAATATTCTTTCTGTCTATCGCGCAATCGTATTGGTACGCTTGATCTTGTTCTGCAACTGGATGATGCCGTAGAGCAGGGCTTCAGCCGTCGGCGGACACCCCGGCACATAGACGTCGACCGGCACGATGCGGTCGCAACCGCGGACCACGGCATAGGAATAATGATAGTAGCCGCCGCCATTGGCACAGGAACCCATGGAAATAACCCAGCGCGGTTCAGCCATCTGGTCATACACCTTGCGCAAGGCCGGCGCCATTTTGTTGACTAGTGTACCGGCGACGATCATAACGTCGGACTGTCTGGGGCTAGGCCTGAAGACGATACCGAAACGGTCGAGGTCGTAACGCGCAGCACCGGCATGCATCATCTCAACCGCACAACAGGCAAGACCGAAGGTCATCGGCCAGAGGGAACCGGTACGGGTGTAGTTGATGACCGTATCCAGCGAGGTCGTTACAAAGCCTTTTTCAAGTATGCCTTCGATGCTCATGCTT
>PHCD01000181.1 GCA_002842135.1 Betaproteobacteria bacterium HGW-Betaproteobacteria-8
AAGAGATCAATATGGCTGCAATCGACATTACCCCGGTACTCAAATTCATGGTGGAAAAGGGAGGATCAGACCTCTTTTTCAGTACCGGCACTTCCATCCACATGGAGATCGAGGGTGAAACCACCCCCATCAATAATCAGGCAATGGCCCCCAACATGGTGAAAGAGATCGCCTACAGCCTGATGAGCGAGGACCAGATCAAGGAATTCGAGCGCGAATACGAGATGAATTTTGCTGTCAGCCGCAAGGATATCGGCCGTTTCCGTGTCAACGTCTTCCGCCAGCGTGGCGAGGTCGGCATGGTCATCCGCCACATCAAGACCGATATCCCTTCGTTTGAAACCCTGGGTCTGCCGCCGATCCTGAAAGAACTGATCATGCGCAAACGCGGCCTGCTGCTGGTAGTCGGTGCCACCGGCTCAGGCAAATCCACCACGCTGGCCTCCATGATCGACTACCGCAACACCAACAGCACCGGTCATATCGTCACCATCGAGGACCCGATCGAGTTCGTTCACCCCCACAAGAAATCCGTCGTCGACCAGCGCGAAGTCGGCATCGACACCTTGTCTTTCGACAACGCGCTGAAGAACGCCATGCGTCAGGCGCCGGACGTGATCCTGATCGGCGAAGTGCGCGACATGGACGGCATGAAACAGGCCATGGCCTATGCCGAAACCGGCCACCTGTGCCTGGCGACACTGCATGCGAACAACGCCAACCAGGCGCTGGAGCGCATCATCTCCTTCTTCCCGCAGGATGCAAAGGCAGGCCTGCTGCTGGGCCTGTCGCTCAATATGGTCGGCATCATCTCGCAACGCCTGATTCCCGGCACGAAGGCCAAGCGGGTCGCTGCCATGGAGGTCATGATCAACACACCTTACATCGCAGAACTGATCCAGAAGCAGAAGATCGAGGAAATCAAGGAGATCATGGCCGACAACAACGACATCGGCATGAACACCTTTGACCAGTCCCTGTTCAAGCTCTTCAGCGCCGGCAAGATCGACCAGGAAAACGCCTTGAGTTATGCGGACTCCCGCAATGACCTCTCACTGAAGATGCGGCTGGCAGCAGAAGGCTCAAAAACCACCAGCGACGGCGGTAGCGGCGGATTCGGCACGATCATCGGCTGATCCCGCACGTGCCGGGACCGCCGGAATTTTCGCCGCGATCAGTGGTCTCTCTGAGGTTGCTCACTACATCGGGAGTCACTCATGCCTGCGCTTCTACTGGCATCACTACTGATCATTTTCAGCACGGCAGCGCATGCGCAGGTCTACAAGTGCAAAAACGCCGAGAATCAGATCATCTATTCAGACACCCCTTGCTTGCCGGGCAGTCAGGAGATCGCGACTGACATCGGCACTCTGCAACCGGGAAACGCAGATCCGGATGCCGCGGCAGGCATCATGCGCCAGCTGGATGCTGCCGTTAAATCGGCGATTGCCGCCAACGACATGACACGGGCAAACGCTCTGGCGACGACAGAAAAACACCGGGAATGGATTACAGCAGCGATCAGGGAACAGGCTCAGCAGCCGGGAAAATCACCGGCTGAACTGCAAGCGCAAAAAGCATCCTCATCCGAGTGCGCGACAGCCAAACGCAATCTGGAGGCCGAAGCCAATGCCCGAGCCAGCAACCCCGAAGTATTGAGCGCCAGAAAAAGTCTGATGTATGCCGCCTGTGGTATTGTA
>PHCD01000182.1 GCA_002842135.1 Betaproteobacteria bacterium HGW-Betaproteobacteria-8
GCAAACCTGCAAATTGCGAAAGTGGCGGAATTGGTAGACGCACTGGATTTAGGTTCCAGCGCCGCAAGGCGTGAGAGTTCGAGTCTCTCCTTTCGCACCAAATATTATGAGTTAAGGGATTCGGTACATGTCAGCAACTGTTGAAACCATAAGCAATCTTGGCCGCCGCATTACCGTTGTAGTGCCAATGCAGCCAATCATCGAGGAAGTTAATCAGCGTATTAACCGTTTGGCACGTACTGCAAAGCTTGCAGGCTTCCGCCCAGGCAAGGTGCCACGCAAGATTGTCGAGCAGCAATACGGTGCTCAGGTGCGTGACGAGGTCTTGTCAAACACGGTAGAGCGCACTTTCACCGAAGCGGTAGAAGAGAACAAGTTGCGAGTTGCCAGCTTCCCGGATATTCAGCACAAGCCGTTCGGCGATGTGGTTGAAGAGTTTGAATACACCGCCACTTTCGAGGTTTTCCCTGAAGTCGTTGTCGGCGATTTGGCCAAGGCCAAGATCGAACGCCCTTCGCTGGAGCTGGCGGATGCAGATGTCAAGAAAACCATCGACGTTCTGCTCAAGCAGCGTGCAACGTTCGAGCCGGTCAAGCGTGCGAGCAAGAAGGGTGACAAGGTTAACGTTTCCCTGAGTGCCTCGATCGATGGTCAGCAGGTGGAAAGCACTGGCGACCAGGGTATTGACCTGATTCTTGGTGAAGGCAACCGCTACCCCGAGTTTGATGACAATCTGGTCGGTGGCAAGGCTGGCAGTGAAAAGACTTTCGAGATCAGTTACCCTGCAGATCATAATCCGCAGCAACTGGCTGGCAAGACCGTGGTTTACGAAGTCAAGTTCAATGGCGTAGAACAGGCGAAGTTGCCGGAAGTTGATGCTGATTTTGCACGCAGCCTGGGTGTGGAAGATGGTGATGTGGAAAAAATGCAGGCTGAAATCAAAGCCAGCTTGGGTCAGGAAGTAGACAAGCGCGTCAAGGCCAGGTTGAAGGAGCAGGTGTTTCAGGTATTGCTGGACAATGTCGAGCTTGAGTTGCCAAGGGCGCTGATCGATGTGGAAATCAATCGCCAAATGGAAATGACCCGACGCAATCTGCAGCAGCGTGGTGTTGATGTCAGCAATGTGACGTTGGAGCCTGTCATGTTTGAAGAGCAGGCAACACGCGCAACCAAGCTGCGCCTGATCCTGTCCGAGGTGGTAATCAAGAACGAATTGCAGGCCAATCCGGAGCAGGTGCGGGCGATGGTGGATCAGTTCGGCCAAAGCTTTGAGCGTCCCGAGGAAGTCGTGCGCTGGTATTACGCCGATCCCAAGCGTCTGGATGAGCCGGCCGCGTTGGCTACCGAGGAAAATGTAGTCGATTGGGTTCTGGGTCAGGTCAAGGTCAGCAATAAAAAAGTCAAATTCGATGAACTGATGGGAAACGCCTAAAATGAGCATGCACAGCGAGTGGGAACCGAATAATCTGGGGCTGATCCCCATGGTGGTCGAGCAGAGCGGTCGAGGCGAGCGCTCCTATGATATCTATTCCCGCTTGCTGAAAGAGCGTGTTGTGTTTCTGGTCGGGCCTGTCAACGACATGACGGCCAACCTGGTGGTCGCACAATTGCTGTTTCTGGAAGCTGAAAATCCGGATAAGGATATTTCTTTCTACATCAACTCCCCGGGCGGTTCAGTGACTGCAGGCATGGC
>PHCD01000183.1 GCA_002842135.1 Betaproteobacteria bacterium HGW-Betaproteobacteria-8
ACTGACCATGCTCAAGATGAAATACGGCGAAGCCGATTCATTGAGATTCACCGAAGAAGTGACCAAGGTCATGGCCGAAGTGGGTTGGGAAGTCGGCGTCGAACTGGCCAAGGAAAAAGGCCCGGCACCGATCATGGATGAAGAGTTCGTCATCACCGCCGACATGCTGGCCAAGCGTCCGGAAATGAAAGCCGACGGCATCAAGCTCGGCGCCAAGGTCAAGGGCAAGGTGCTGATGGGGCTTTACAGCAAGTACATGCAACAGTTCCCGGAAGCCCTGCGCAAGGAGATCGCCAAGAACGGCGTGCGCTTCACGCACCACAGCTCGATCGCACCGACCGGCACCATTTCGCTGTCACTCGCCAACAACGCCAGCAACGGCATCGAACCCTCATTCGCCCACCACTATGCGCGCAATGTGATCCGTGAAGGCAAGAAATCCAAAGAGAAAGTCGACGTTTTCTCCTACGAACTGCTGGCCTACCGTGAACTGGTTAATCCAGGGGCCATGCCGTTCTCCGACAAACCGGAAGAACAACTGCCAGCCTATTTCCTCGACTCTTCCACGATCCAGGCCAAGGCCCACGTGGATATTCAGGCGGCCGCACAGAAATGGATCGACAGCTCCATCTCCAAGACCATCAACGTGCCGACCGATTACGACTTCGAGGATTTCAAGAGCATCTACCTCTACGCCTACGACAAGGGCCTCAAGGGCTGCACCACCTTCCGCTTCAACCCGGAAGCCTTCCAGGGCGTGCTGGTAACCGAGAAGGATCTGGAAAACACCACCTACAAATTCACGCTGGAAGACGGCACCGTCATCGAAGCCAAGGGCAACGAAGAGATCGAATACGACGGCGAGATTCACTCCGCTGCCAATCTGTACGACGCGCTGAAGGAAGGCTACTACGGTAAGTTCTAAGGTACTTATCGTTCAAGGAGAAAAACATGGCAATTAAAATCGAAAAGAAAATCACCGGCTACAACGTCGTCACCGAAGAAGACAAGGCCAAGGCCGCCGAAGCTGAAATGCTGGCATCACAAAAAACCGCCGAGATCCTGCAACTGGGCGAGCCGCTGAGCCGCCCGGAAAAACTGGTCGGCAACACCTACAAGATCAAGACCCCGGTGACCGAGCACGCGCTCTACATCACCATCAACGACGTCGTCATGAACGAAGGCACACCGCAGGAACACCGCCGCCCGTTCGAGATATTCATCAACTCCAAGAACATGGACCACTTCCAGTGGATTGTCGCGCTTACCCGCGTGATGTCAGCCGTGTTCCGCAAGGGCGGTGATATCACTTTCCTGGTTGAAGAACTGCACAGCGTGTTCGACCCCAGCGGCGGCTACTTCAAGAAGGGCGGCAAATACATCCCCAGCCTAGTGGCAGAAATCGGTGAAGTGCTGGAACAGCACCTGCAGGAAATCGGCATGCTGAAAAAAGCCGAGCCAGATCAACACCAGAAAAAACTGATCGAAGAAAAAAAGACGCAGTACATGGAAAAAAATGCCCATGAACCCGTCAACGCCGAAGGCTTCCCCGCCGGCGCACAGCTCTGCAGTAAATGCAGCACCAAGGCAGCGATTGTGATGGACGGGTGTTTGACCTGTTTGAATTGCGGCGAGTCGAAGTGCGGCTAAATCAAAAAGGGGCTTCGGCCC
>PHCD01000184.1 GCA_002842135.1 Betaproteobacteria bacterium HGW-Betaproteobacteria-8
CGGGGTTTGATTGCTCATTTTGTTACAGACTCCAGAACAGGCGAATGATGTAAGCTGCAATGCTTATTTAGAATAAAGGCGCATAAAAAATCAGGCAATTGCCGCTTTCTGCCGAATCAACGCCAGATAAGCCTGGGTATCAGGTGCGCTTCCCGTCCGCTGTGCCTGCCACAGGGTTTCAGCCAAGCAATCCATCAGCTCATGCTGCGCCTGATGATGATCCTGCATTCTGAGCTGCAGGGCCTGATATCCGACCTTGATCCCCGGCGGCTGGTCGATCGCTATCTGTTCCAGTATCGACAGATGCAGGCTCATATGCAGAAAGGGATTAGTCTCCCCCATTTCCGGGAAATAGGCCTGTTCGAGATAGCGTTCCGGCGCATTCAACACATGATGATACTCCGGATGCATTTGCATGACTTCGAGGGCAATCGCCTCCAGATCACTCAAGGGTTGCTTGCCCAGAAACCTGGCCCAGGCATCGAAGAAGAACTGCCGCACCTGATCGCGGCTCGGGTTGAACAATGCCATCGCTTAGCCTCGCGAAAACAGCCCGAGTACCGCAGAGTATTCCAGCAGTTCACAACCGATCTGATGATCATGGACGGCCGGCGCAATCTCGCCATTGCCGTAAAAACCGATGATCGGCATGCCGGGGAATTTGGTCGTCAGTAGCGTCAGGTCGCGATCGATACCGCCATAAAAATAAGGGCCGCGTCCCAGACAAGAGAACAGCATGGCAAAATCCGGCCTTGCGGCCAATTTGATCTCCAGATTGATTGCGGTAAGCTGCAAGTCGGCCAGCGCCGCCTCCTTGTCACGGATCGCCCAACTGAGAAACTGCCCGGCTCTCAATTGCTTCGCCAATGTCACAGACAAGTCCTCTTCGTTACCACTGACCAGCGGCGCGATCTGATAATTGCCTTCGCTGATGGCTTCCGCAGAATCCGCGAAAACGGCCATGATGTAATGCATGGGCAGAGACTCGTAGCCTTCCCTGGCCAGATGCAATGAACTCAAGGCCTCCTTGCCATCCAGCTGCTGCAAGTCATGTCCACCCAACTGCGTAACAACTTTTGGCATGTTCAACACCCGCAGGCCATGCGCAGCGGCAACCGCACCCCTGACACCATGCAACGCAGCTTCGCAATGCCCCAGCGCTACGCCTTTGCCATGCTGCCAGACGGAAAACGGGCCCTGCCCGGTCGCATCGCCGGAAACACCGCCGAAACGGATACCCGGCGTGGTCATCCAGGTCGTATTAATGGCATTCGGCGCTGCCAGCGTCAGTAGCAACTGTTTGGCATCCACAGGCGATGGCTGCTCGAATGTCGTGTCACCAGGAAAGATCATGGCCGCAGCGGCCGGTGCATCGAGCACCCAGTCGTCTTCGGTGAACAAACCTGTGGCGGAACATCCGATCACCTGGGTGCAATTGGCTGTCTTGGCCGCAGCCCTTAACGCAGGTGCGGGATCGCGAGCGAATTCCGAAGTCAGAATGAGCAGGACACTGCCAGCCACCTTGACGTTGGCGCGCTCCATGGCCTGCGTCACTGCCTGGCTGGCAAGTTCTGGAGTGGCCTCATGGCCGATGCTCAGTCCTGTCGCCACTGTCATGTCAATTTCCTGCCTGCTCACCGCTCACCATCA
>PHCD01000059.1 GCA_002842135.1 Betaproteobacteria bacterium HGW-Betaproteobacteria-8
TATATCATGAATTTCAAGCGCTTTCTGCGCAAACTCAATGTTGTTAATCACCGTGCCCTGATTGATTGATGCAGCCATAGGGGGCGCATGATATAATCTCCGTGATTTTGTGTCAAAAAAACAGGTTTTTCAGGCCAAACAATTGTTTGGTTTCTTTTTGGATTCGGGTTCGTTTGTGATCAAAAAAATTCTTGTAGCTAACCGCGGTGAAATTGCCGTACGTATAGTCCGCGCCTGTTCGGAGATGGGTATCAAATCAGTTGCCATCTATTCAGACGCAGACCGCCATGCCCTGCACGTCAAAAAAGCAGACGAGGCTTATAACATCGGTTCAGATCCCGTTATCGGTTACCTGAATGCCCATAATATCGTCAACCTGGCAGTCGCTTCCGGTTGCGACGCCTTGCATCCCGGTTATGGCTTTCTCTCCGAGAACCCTGAGCTGGCCGAGATATGTGCCCGCCGCGGCATACGTTTTATCGGCCCCAAGGCCAAAGTGATTCGTCAGATGGGCGACAAAATCCAGGCACGTAACGCCATGATTGCTGCAGGTATACCTTGTGTACCAGGTAGCGAAGGCAACCTGGCTGATGTAGAGGAAGCCCGTACACTTGCCAAGAAAATCGGCTATCCTGTAATGCTGAAAGCCACCAACGGCGGTGGCGGCCGCGGTATTCGTCGATGCAATAATGAGAAGGAATTACTCAGCAACTACGATCGGGTGATTTCCGAAGCCAGCAAAGCTTTTGGCAAACCGGAAGTGTTCCTCGAGAAGTGTGTTGTCAATCCTCGCCACATCGAAGTTCAGGTTCTGGCCGATAGCCATCGCAATGTGATCCATCTATTTGAGCGCGACTGTTCCATCCAGCGCCGCAATCAGAAACTGATTGAAATCGCCCCATCGCCGCAGCTCAGCAAGGCACAGCGGGACTACATCGGCAAACTCGCGGTCAAAGCTGCAAAAGCTGTTGGTTATGAAAATGCCGGTACGGTTGAATTCCTGCTGGATTCCGATAACAGTTTCTATTTCATGGAAATGAACACCCGTCTACAGGTGGAACATACTGTGACCGAAAGCATCACCGGCATTGATATCGTGCAGGAACAGATTCGCATTGCAGACGGCATGAAGCTGCAATACAAGCAGGATGAAGTGCACTATCGCGGCTTTGCCATGGAATTCCGCATTAATGCCGAAGACCCGAAGAACGACTTTCTGCCGAGTTTCGGCAAGATCACCCGCTATTATTCGCCAGGTGGACCTGGCGTGCGTATTGATGCTGCCATGTATAGTGGTTACATCATTCCCCCATATTATGACTCCATGTGCGCCAAACTGACGGTGTGGGCCCTGAACTGGGAAAGCGTGATTGAGCGGGGACGTCGTGCGCTGGATGACATGGTGGTTTATGGAGTCAAGACGACCATTCCTTATTATCAGGAAATTTTGAAGCATCCCGATTTCAGGCGAGCCAAGTTTGACACCAGTTTCGTTGAGACTCACCCCGAACTGGCAAACTACGCGACAGACATCCCGCCTGAAATGATAGCCGCAGCTATTTCCGCTGCGATTGCAGCACACGAAGGCATTTGATTACCAATTTAAATCTAAAGCGATAAGTTAAGAATATGGCTAAAGTATATGTTTCAGAACTAGTTTTAAGAGATGGACATCAATCCTTGATTGCTACGCGACTGCGTACTGAGGATATGTTGCCCATTTGCTCCCAACTGGATGCTATTGGCTTCTGGTCTCTGGAAGCATGGGGTGGTGCTACATTTGATGCCTGCGTCCGCTATCTGAAGGAAGACCCTTGGGAGCGCCTGAAGAAGCTGCGCAAGGCATTGCCCAATAGCCGCATTCAAATGTTGTTACGCGGCCAGAACCTGCTTGGTTATCGTCATTACTCGGATGATGTGGTGCGTGCCTTCGTTACGAAGGCAGCAAACAACGGCGTGGACGTTTTTCGTGTATTTGATGCAATGAACGACCTTCGCAACCTGAGAGTATCTATCGAAGCCGTGAAGGCTGCGGGGAAGCACGCAGAAGGCGCGATCAGCTATACCACCAGCCCAGTGCATGACATTCCGCACTTTGTCGGGCTGGCAAAAGAACTGGAAGCTTCCGGTTGCGACACAATCGCCATCAAGGATATGGCGGGCCTGTTGACACCACAAACCACTTCCGACCTGGTGAAGGCCTTGCGCGAAGCAGTCAATCTGCCTATCCACCTGCATAGCCATGCCACTTCTGGCTTGTCCGCCATGTGCTTCCTCAGGGGTGTGGAAGCTGGCGCAACGATACTCGACACCTGCAATTCGGCATTTGGAGAAGGTGCGAGCCACTCCTCTACCGAGAGCATTGTCGCTGCACTGCAAGGTACTGAGTACGACACCGGCTTGAACCTGGTTGCCATACAGGAAATCACAGCCTATTTCCGTGAAGTGCGCAAGAAATACTGGCAGTTCGAGAGCGATTTCACCGGCGTTGATACACGCGTACTGGTCAATCAGGTCCCTGGGGGCATGATTTCAAACCTGTCCAACCAACTGAAGGAACAAGGCGCCCTGGAGCGCATGGATGAAGTCTTGGCGGAGATTCCTCGTGTGCGTGAAGATCTCGGCTTCCCGCCGCTGGTTACTCCCACTTCACAGATCGTGGGTACTCAGGCTGTCCTGAATGTCATGACCGGTGCACGTTACACATCGGTCACGACAGAAGTCAAAAATTATCTGATGGGTCATTACGGCAAGTCACCCGCACCGGTCAACCAGACCGTGAAAAACATGGCGGTAGGCGATGCGAAAGTCATTGAGTGCCGCCCTGCCGACTTGCTCGAAGATGAAATGGAAAAATTGCAGCAGGAGGCTGAAGGCCTTTGCAAGAGTGAAGAAGACGTACTTACTTACGCCATGTTTCCGGAAATGGCAAAGACCTTCCTGCAGGAGCGTAATGCTGGAACCCTGAAAGCTGAACCTTTGCATATGAAGCAAAGCGCGGCATCTGTTGATGCCCGTTATGCGCCAAATGAATTCAATGTCACGCTGCACGGTGAAACTTTCCATATCAGGTTGACGGGTAGCGGTCATCCCGGCGAAGACCAGAGACCGTACTATGTATCCGTTGACGGTATTGCCGAAGAAGTACTGGTGGAGACCTTGAGTGAAATCGAAGTGGCTGAAGGTACTGGTGGCGCCAGCAAGAAGAAAACGGTTGCATCAGGCAGTAGCAGCAAGCGCCCTCGCCCTTCCCATGAAGGATGCGTAACAACGGCCATGCCTGGCTCGATCGTGGATGTCAAAGTAGCTGTTGGTGACAAGGTGAGTGCGGGAGACCCGGTACTCGTTATCGAAGCCATGAAAATGGAAAACGAGATCCAGGCACCAAAATCCGGAACCATTGTTGCTATCCACGTCAAAAAGGGCGATAACGTTACGCCAGATGAATCACTGTTGGAAATTCAACCAGCTTGATTCGGCCCGACTAAAGCCTCAGACTTAAGCCGGTGGCAATTGCCATCGGCTTTTTTTATTTTCCTATCCACCATTTCGTCAAAATGAATGCACCTCAATTAATCCTTGCTTCCTCTTCCATCTATCGGCGCGAACTCCTGGAACGATTACAGCTACCCTTCGCCTGCATATCGCCAGATGTCGATGAATCAGCCCTGAGCGGCGAACTTCCACAAGAAACTGCTCTACGCCTGGCACAAGCCAAAGCGCTCAAAATTGCCAGCGACCATCCCAAGGCCCTGATCATCGGCTGCGACCAGGTTGCCACGCTGGATAATATGCAGCTCGGCAAGCCACTGGTACATGATATCGCCGTCAAACAGCTGCAAACGATGCGCGGTTGCGAAGTGACCTTTTACAGTGCCTTGTGCTTGTACAATCCAGTGACTGCCAGCATGCAGGCCGAGGCTGTGCCTTATATCGTAAAATTCAGAGACCTGAGCGACGAACAAATCGAACGCTACCTGTTGAAGGAGCAGCCCTATCATTGTGCAGGCAGCGCAAAATCCGAGGGGCTGGGTATTGCCCTGATCGAGTCCATGACAGGTGATGATCCCAACGCCCTGATCGGCCTGCCTTTGATCAAGCTGGTGACCATGCTGCAGAATGAAGGTGTTGACGTAATATAGTCGAATTATTGTTTGGATAACCCACTTCCGGAGGCCACATGTTAAAACCCAACATGCTTTCCTATGGTATTGCTGCCTGCTTTATGTTCGGCATACCAGCCAGCTTTGCGAGCGAAGCGCGCAGCACGCTGGATGACCAGCAGAGTGTTGCAGTAACTATCTACAGCAATGACCTGGCACTGGTTAAGGATCAACGCAAGATCAAGCTCAGCACTGGTGCACAGAGTCTTGCACTGCGCGATGTAAGCGCACAGATAAGGCCGGAAACAGCATTATTGAGAAGCCTGAATGGCGCTTTCACCGTTCTTGAACAGAATTTCGATTTTGATTTGCTGACACCACAAAAACTGCTGGAGAAGTTTGTCGGAAAATCTGTAGAAATTATCAGGACCAATCCGGCTACTGGGGTGGAAAGCAAAGAACAGGCACATGTACTGGCGGCCAATAACGGCGTGGTATTGAAGGTAGGCGACAGGATTGAAACCGGCCTTCCCGGCCGCATTGTCTACAGCGATGTTCCGGATAACCTGCGTGACAGGCCTACGCTGGTCGTCCAGTTGAATAACAAGACGGTGAGCGAACAGAATGTAGAGTTGAGTTACCTGACTGGCGGTCTCGGCTGGAAGGCCGACTATGTGGCAGAACTCGATGCCGGTGACGACAATCTGGATCTGTCAGGCTGGGTTACCCTCAGCAACACCAGTGGTGCAACGTATCGAAACGCCAAGCTGCAACTGGTTGCAGGCGACGTCAATCGTGTATACGAACAACACCCGATGGCCGTAAGATCCCTGGCAAAAATGGAAGTCATGGATATGGCAGCATCTGCCCCCATGGCAGAAGAATCCTTGCTTGAATACCACCTTTACACACTGGATCGTCCAACCACAATTGCAGAGAACCAGAGCAAGCAGGTTTCCTTGCTTTCTGCCGGCGGTGTGCCAGTGCGTAAAGAGTTACTGTTAAGAGGGGCGGATTATTACTACCAGTCCAGTTATGGTGATCTGGGACAGAAAATGAAAGTCGGCGTTTTTGTTGAGTTCGACAACAAGGAAAGCGCCAGGCTTGGCATACCGCTACCCAAGGGCATCATGCGTGTCTACAAGAAGGATAGTGCAGGCAATGCACAGTTCGTTGGTGAAGACCGTATTGACCACACGCCAAAGAATGAAACAGTACGCCTGAAACTGGGCGAGGCTTTTGATGTCACTGCCGACAAGAAGCAGACTGATTTCAAGAAGTTGCCTAAACCGGCGAAAGGTACGAGCGCCTTCGAAAGCGCCTATGAGATTACCCTGAAAAATGCCAAGAAAGAACGCGTAACTGTTACCGTCCTGGAACCTATCCCGGGTGACTGGAAAATACTTGAATCAAGCCATTCAAGTAAAAAAGCCACCAGCAATACAGCCGTCTGGAAGATTGATGTTCCTGCTGAAGGTAAAACCACGCTGACCTACCGCGTCCAGGTAAAGTATTGATTGCCATCATGCCAAAAGGGACGCTCTACCTGATTCCCGTCACACTGGGTGACGATGAAGCATTCGGAGATGTCCTGCCTGCAGAGGTGCTCGGCATTGCACGTGCGCTCGACACCTTTGTAGTGGAAGACGAGAGATCGGCCAGGCGCTTTCTTGCTGCCATCAAAACCAGCAAGCCTGTGCGCGAACTGGAATTACTAACACTGAATGAGCACACGCAGGATAAGGAATTACCTGCCCTGTTGGCACCTCTGCTGGCTGGAAAAGATATCGGTATCATGTCGGAAGCCGGGTGCCCCGGCATTGCCGACCCCGGCGCCAGACTGGTTGCACTGGCACATCGTCACAGTATTAAGGTAAAACCCCTGGTTGGCCCATCTTCAATATTGCTGGCATTAATAGCTTCCGGCCTGGATGGTCAGCGCTTTAGCTTCCTCGGTTACCTGCCTGCGGAGAAAGCCGCACGTATCCAAAAACTGAAGGACATCGAAAGCCGCTCCAGAAAAGGCGACGAAACCCAGATATTTATCGAAACACCCTACCGCAACCAGTATATGTTTGAAGACATACTTGCCAACTGCCAGGCCCATACTCGGTTATGCATCGCGACCAATCTCACACTGGATATGGAATCCATTCAAACCAAATCGATTGCCGAGTGGAAAAAAGCTGTTGCTCCAGGCCTGCATAAACAGCCTACAGTGTTCTTGCTACTGGCGAGCTAGCAGCGTTTACGCTAGATTGATTTTCATTCATTGGCAATCAAATGCCACAAGGAGAGGAAAAATGCAGATACTGACGCTGAAAAAGCTGGTGATCGGCACCGGACTGGTCTCAGTAGCCATCATCGCTTGGGCAGACGCAGACCCCTATGCAATGCACATGGAAGAAAACCGCAAGGTGGCGCAGGAATTCATGCAAAAACTGGCGGGTACGCTAAAGCAGCATATCGAGTCCGCGGGAACAGAAAGTGCCATCAATGTATGCAAGGAGGTTGCGCCCGCGCTGGAAAAACAATACTCCACAGACGGGAAGCTGGTTAAGCGAGTATCACTGAAGCCGCGCAACCAGTCTCTGGGAACGCCCAACGCAGAAGAACGAGTAGCCTTGGAGAACTTTGATAAACAACAGCATGCCGGCGGTCCGGCCACACTGGAGCTGGCTACCGTTTACCAGGATGCCAGTGGCGAGGAGTGGTTTCACTATATGAGAGCCATCCCCACCCAGCCGCAGTGCCTGCAATGTCATGGCAAGACTGAAGACATTGCGGAAAATGTTAAAGCATTACTGGCCAAAGAGTACCCGGAGGATAAAGCGACGGGTTACAGCGTAGGGGAAATTCGAGGTGCCGTTTCGATACGGCAAAAAATCAATTAAGAGATCAACTTGCCTGTTAACGTTTTATTGTTAGCTGTTTTTTGCCAGCAGCTTTTTAACCGGTGCGTAACTGCGGCGATGTATTGCCGAAACCCCATGCTCGGCAAGCCGCTGCATATGATCTTTAGTCGGATAGCCTTTGTGCCTGGCAAAATCATATTGCGGATAGAGAATCGCCAGATTGCGCATCTCTTCATCGCGCGCTGTCTTGGCCAATATCGAGGCCGCTGCAATCGCAGGTTCCTTGCTGTCGCCTTTGACGATGGCTTGCGCTGGCACTCTGATTCTGGGGCAATGCAAGCCATCGACAAGAACCTGATGAGGAACGATCAAAGCCCCCTGCCGATCCTTTAGCGACTCGACTGCACGTTTCATGGCCAACAGGCTTGCTTGCAGAATGTTCAGCTCATCAATCTCTTCAACGCTGCTGCTGGCAATGGCCCAAGCCAGCGCATGTTCACGAATTTGTATCGCCAGCTTGTCCCGCTTTGTTTCTGACAGGGTTTTGGAGTCTGCCAGACCATCTATCACATGATCCGGGTTCAGTATGACTGCGGCCGCATAGACAGCACCCGCCAGAGGCCCCCTACCAGCTTCATCAACACCACAAATCAGCAAGGTTCCATCCTCTAGAGATAAGCCAGGATAGCATCGGCCGCTTTTTCTTCGGTATTCTGACGCAATGTCTGATGTATGCGAGTGAACTCCTCATGAATTTCAGCCCTGATATCCTTGTCCTCCATGAGCCTCAAGACTGCCTCAGTCAGCTTCTCTGGCGTTGCGTTATGCTGTAGCAACTCAGGGACAGCAAACCTGTCGGCCAGGATGTTGGGCAAACCGACATAAGGCAGATAGTTCATGCGCTTCAGCAATAGCCAACTCAGAGCCGGCATGCGATACGTGATCACCATTGGCCGCTTGATGAGAGCAGCTTCCAGCGTTGCCGTTCCAGAAGCGACGACAACCACATCTGCAGCCTCCATAGCCATATGCGCATGGCCAAACAAAATCTGCAAGGGCAAATCCTGCGCATTATTGTCGTATATCGCCTGTTGAAAAATCTCCCTGGTTTCCTTCGTCACCAGTGGAATCAGGAACTTCACTGCAGGCTTCTGATTGAGTATCTGCCGCGCTGTCTTGACGTAAAGCGTTGCCAATTGCCTGACTTCACTCTGGCGGCTGCCTGGCAACATGGCGATCACCTGCGTCGTGCTGCCCAGTTTCAGGCCTTCCCTGGCCCCCTCCTTATTGGCTTCCATCGGCAAAATATCTGCCAAAGGATGCCCGACGTAAGTCACGGGGATATCAGCTTTTTGATAAATCGGTGGCTCAAACGGAAATAAGGCCAGCATGTGTGAAACAGCGGATTTGATTTTCTTGATACGCCCCTTGCGCCAGGCCCAGATGGAGGGACTGACATAGTGAATGGTACGTATACCCTTCGCTTTCAGCTTGTGTTCAAGGGTGAAGTTGAAATCCGGGGCATCGATGCCGATGAATAAGTCCGGTGGATTCTGCAAAAAATGCTGGGTAAGTTGCTTGCGCAGCCTGAGCAAGCCAGGCAAATGTTTCAGCACTTCCACATAGCCGCGCACAGAAAGTCGCTCCATCGGAAACAGTGTTTTGGCGCCTTCTGCCATCATCTTGGGGCCAGCGATACCGACAAATTCCAGGTCCGGCCTGCGTTTCTTCAAGGCCCGAATCAGATGACTGCCTAGCAGATCGCCCGAAGCCTCTCCGGCAACTATTCCAATAGTGGGCATGAGATGGCTTTCTAGCGAATAATGCCGCGACTGGAGATATGTAGAAAATCCAGTAACAATTTGATTTCAGGGCAAACTTCAATTTGCGCAGCAAGCTCGCTTTTAGCTTCTTCCAGACTCAGGCCATTGCGATACAGCGTTTTGTATGCACGCTTGATCTGCGTAATGGTCTCAGGGGAATAACCACGTCTTTTCAACCCTTCGGCATTGATGCCATGGGGCTTCGCATCATAGCCTGCAGCTGTGACATAAGGCGGAATATCCTTGAAAACCACGGAGCCGACAGCCGTGATGACATGAGAGCCAATTTTGCAGAACTGATGCACCAGGGTAAATCCACCAAGAATTGCATAGTCATGCATGTCCACATGGCCTGCAAGGGATGAATTGTTCGCTAGTATGGTATGACTGCCGACATCGCAATCATGCGCAATATGCACGTAAGCCATGATCCAGTTGTCGTTGCCAATGCGGGTCACACCTTTGTCCTGCACTGTGCCACGATTGAATGTGCAGAACTCACGTATTGTGTTGCCATCGCCTATTTCCAGACTGGTTGGCTCATCGTTGTATTTTTTATCCTGTGGGGCTTCGCCAAGAGAAGAAAAATGGAAGATGCGATTATTCCGACCTATGGTGGTTGGGCCATTAATCACCACATGATTACCAATAGTCGTACCGCTGGCAATACGGACATCGGGGCCGATGGTAGTAAAGGCGCCAACCTCGACGCTGCTGTCGAGTTCGGCTTTGGGATCAATAAGGGCAGTCGGGTGAATACGTGATTGCGGCATACGGGCTTCTAAAATGGAAAAACAGGTACGATTTATTTCTCAATTGCTTTCAATATGCACATGAATTCGGCTTCTGCCACTACAGAGCCATCGACTGACGCTGTGCCGGAGTATTTCCAGATGCCACGTAAAATGCGATCAATTTTGACATTAAGTACCAGCTGGTCGCCAGGGGAGACTGGCTTTTTGAAACGCGCCTTGTCGATACCTGCAAAATAGTAGACAGAATCATCACTCGGCATGCTGGACATGGTCTTGAACGAAACAATGGCAGCAGCCTGCGCCATCGCCTCGATAATCAGAACGCCGGGCATCACAGGATGATAAGGGAAGTGTCCAGGGAAAAACGGCTCATTGATGGTGACATTTTTAATGGCAGTGATTTCCTTGCCGACTTCATATGAGAGCACTCGATCCACCAACACAAACGGATAGCGATGTGGGAGATGATTTAATATTTCATGAATATCCATGCTGGTATCTACTGCTTCTGCCATGTTATGCCCTCAATTTTTACTGTTCTTCTTTGTATCATCCAACAAGGAAAGTGCTTTTTCCAATGCCTTCACTCTATCCGACAACTCTCCCAGGTGCCTGACATTGGCGGCTGTTTTGAGCCACTGTTCATGCGTCTGGAACGGCATTAAGGCCGTATAGGTGTCAGCCTTGCTCAATGAGCGTGTAATCATGGTTCCGGGAGAAATCGTGATATCGTCCGCGATTTCCAAATGCCCCAGGATCATCGCCGCACCGCCAATTTTACAATGCCTGCCAATACGAGCGCTGCCGGCAATGCCAACGCACCCGGCAATCACTGTATGTGCACCTATTCTGCAGTTATGGCCAATCTGTATCAGGTTATCTAGTTTGACGCCCTCTTCAATGACCGTGTCATCCAAGGCGCCTCGATCTACGGTGCTATTGGCACCAATCTCGACATTATCCTCAATCACAACACGTCCAATCTGGGGAATCTTTACCCAGCGCCGATCTTCTTCAGCATAGCCGAACCCATCAGCCCCTATCACAGTACCAGCAGCAATGACACAATTCTCACCAATCAGGCAATCATGATATATGACGACATTTGCCGCAATGCGGGTATTAGCGCCAATACTGACTCCAGATTCAATCACCGAGCCAGGGCCGATCGCTACATTATCCGCCAGTTTGACATTTTTGCCGATAACAACGTTGGCACCGATAGAGCAGCTATCGGCAATCCAGGCAGTTGAATCGATAACGGCAGCAGGATCGGTCCCTGCCTCATACCGAGGTGCAGGGTTCATCAAACTGGAAAGCCTGGCGAAATACGCGTAAGGGTTATCCGTAATTATCCTGGGAATCGTCGTAGCATCACGACAAACAGGATTGACAATGACCGCACTGGCTTGGGTGCAGCTTAGTTGTGATAGATACTTGGAATTACTGACAAAAGTAATTTGACCTGACTTTGCATGAGCCAGGGAAGCCAGACGGTAAACCTTAATGCCACCGTCACCAACCAGCTCCCCGCCTAACTCAGAAACAATTTCACCGAGTGAGTAACCTTTGCTATCCACAGATTAACAGGCTCATGAATGCTTATTTTTTACCCAGGGCTTTCAACACCTTGTCGGTGATGTCGATCTTTTTGCTGGCAAAAGCAACGCCGCCATATATTACAAGATCATAACCATCTGTTTCAGCCACTGATGTGACCGCCTTATTGATTCTGTCTTGCAAGGCACCTAGTTCTTCATTCTTGCGCAGATTAATGTCTTCACGCAGCTCACGCTGCTTGCGTTGAAAATCAATCTTCAGATTGGAAACATCGCGCTCTTTGTTCTTGCGGTCAGTTTCTGAAATAGTCAGGCCGTCCTTGTCCAATTGGGCCTCAATACTCCTGATTTGCTTCTGCAAACGTTCCAGTTCAGCAGTGCGGGGACTGAATTCCTTTTCCAGCTTCTTGCCAGTTTCAGCAGTCTGTGGGGCTTCCTGCAGAATCTTGTCGACTTGCACATAGCCAACTTTCAGTTCAGCAGCCTGTGCCTGTGTGCCGTATACAAACAAACCGGCAATCAACATGGATTTTAAAAACTTGTTCAATTGATATCTCCTGATTTAAGTCAACTTAATTTGCTGTTTCGATTGCTTCTAGAATTGCGTACCCAACTGGAATTGCAAG
>PHCD01000001.1 GCA_002842135.1 Betaproteobacteria bacterium HGW-Betaproteobacteria-8
AGTGGCATGAGAGGAAGAGATAATGACTTATGTAGTGACTGAAAACTGTATTCAATGCAAATACACCGATTGCGTGGATGTCTGCCCTGTGGACTGTTTTGTTGAGGGCCCCAACTTCCTCGCCATTAACCCTGACGAATGTATCGATTGCACCCTGTGCGTGGCAGAGTGTCCGGCTGAAGCGATTTTCGCCGAAGATGATGTGCCTGCAGACCAGCAGGAATTCATCGCCCTCAATGCGCGCCTGGCACAGGTCTGGCCAGTCATCAGCAGCAGGAAAGATCCGCTGCCGGATGCCGATGCCAACAATGGCCGCACCGGAAAACTATCTGAACTGGTCGAGTAATCTCAACGAGATTGATTCAGTAGTCGTAAAAAATGGGAACCCCGGTTCCCATTTTTTATTCCCGCATATATCGTAAATTTAAATGACACCGGTATGCGATACCGGCCGACAATTCACTTTTCCGGCAAGGCAGACAATACCCAGAGCGAGGTCAGTTCGGCCTGGCGCGCAGCGTACAAAGGATCTGACTGGTCCGCAGTTTTCGGATGCCGCGGCTTGATATCGAGTTTGTCAATCACATGCAGGCCGGCGGCGGCAAACATCTCCAGCAGTTGCTGACGCGTCCGCAATCCCAGATGCTCCGCCAGGTCAGACAATATCAGCCAGCCCTCCCCGCCCGCTTCCAGATGTTCCGCCAGACCGTTCAAAAAGCCTTTGAGCATGCGGCTATCCGGGTCGTAAATGGCATGATCCAATCGGCTGTTCGCCCTGGCCGGCAGCCAGGGCGGGTTACAAACAATGAGGTCAGCCTTGCCTGGCGGGAAAAGATCGGTCTTGATCACCTCCACCTGCTTCTGCAGACCCAGTCGCTGGATATTCTCTGTCGCACAGGCAATCGCCCGCTCATCCATATCGGTCGCAATCACTTGCGCCATGCCACGCTTCGCCAGCAGAGCCGCAATCACGCCGGTGCCGGTGCCGATATCGAATGCCCGTTGCTTGTTGCCGAGCGGCACCTGCGCGACCAGTTCCAGATATTCACCGCGTACCGGCGAATACACCCCGTAATGCGGATGAATCTTCGCGCCCAGCGCCGGAATCTCTACCCCGTTCTTGCGCCACTCATGCGCACCGATCACACCCAGTAATTCGCGCAGCGAGACCAGTGAGTCTTCCCCTGTTTCACCATACGCCTCAAGGCAAGCCTGTTTAACATCCGGCGCCCGACGTAGCGGTATCGCGTATTGTGCATCGAGTGGGATCAGCAGCATGCCAAGAATACGTGCCCGTTGTAACTGAGCCTGCCGATACAGATGAAACGCTTCCAGCAGCGTTGCCGGCCGTTTTTTGGCAGGTTTCTTGTCGATGCGCCGCCCCATGGCCTGCAGCAACTGACGGGCATTCTGGTAATCGCCGCGCCAGAGCATGGCGCTGCCTTCGCAGGCATAGCGATAGGCTGCATCTGCAGTAATTTGGTCATCCACAACAATAATGCGCTGCGGCGCCCTGCTCGCGTTCTCCGAGCGCCAAAGCGCCGATTGCGTCTTGCCGTCTTCAGTCCAGACTACGTGCGCTGCATCATTCATGTCAGGCAGCCTTACCGCTTAATAGCTGGGATTTGCGTACAGCCAGCCAACCGATACAGACATAAGCCGCCATCGCCATCGCCAGGCCCAGAGGATGATCCCATACTAGTGGCACGATCATGCCGGCTGAGACTGTAGACAACAGCATCTGCACAAAAGCCTGGCCGGAAGCCGCGGTGCCGCGTATGCGCGGATGCCGGTCCAGCGCCGCAATGGAAAGAATGGGCATGGCCAGCGCCATACCGATATTGAATAATGCTACCGGCAGGATGTTGTAGACGAAATACGGCGGCAGGAAATAACAGACCAGAAGATTGCCTAACACCATCAGGCTCATCCAGGCATAGGCAATCTGGATCACTTTTCTTGACGACATGCGGCCGGCAGCCCGCTTGGCCAGATAGGAACCCAGCACCATGCCGCAGACGGTTGGGATGAACAGCCAACCGAACTGAAACTCACTCAGGTTAAGGTGTTTTATCAGAAAGACGGGGCTGGACAGCACGTAGATAAAGAAGCCGGAAAAATTTGCACCCAGCGCAATGACTACAAGATTGAACTCACGGTCGCTGTAAACGGTTTTATAACTACTCAACACACTTTTGGTGGAAAGCGGGATACGTTTCTCCTGCGGCATGGTCTCCGGCAGATATTTCACGGCAGCCCACAACGACAAGGCAGCATACATCGCAAGAAACACGAAAATCGCCTGCCAGTGGATGCCCAGCAGCAGTCCGCCAATCACCGGTGCCACAGCCGGCGCGATACCGAACAGCATCTGCACCGTCGTCATGACACGCTGAGCCTGCGCCCCCTCGAACAGGTCGCGCACCATGGCACGCGCTACCACGTTGCCGGCACCTCCGCCTATTCCCTGCAATACGCGGAAGAACCACAGCGTTTCGACATTAGGCGCCAACGCACAGCCAATGGAGGCAAAAACGAACAAGCCCAGGCCCCATTTGATTGCGGAAATACGCCCAATCGCATCCGAAATGGCACCATGCCATAGGGTCATCAAGGCATACGGCAGCAGGTAGAAAGTCAGGCTTTGCTGGACTTCTACAGTGCTTGCACCGAGAGCTCGCTCCAACACAACGAAAGCTGGCAAGTAGGTATCAATGGCAAAAGGTGCCAACGCTGCAAGACTGGCAAGCACGAGAACCAATATGGTGTTGGATGACTTCATACAGATTTATCCGAAATAAAAAACGCGCCTTGCGGCGCGTCCTTATTATAGACCGAATCGTCTGACTGACTCAGGGTAAAGCATGAAACTCCTTGGTACGCTCTTCCAACTCACCGCTGATTACCTTCTTCGAATTCTTGTCATTGCGGAAGATGATCGGTTGCGCCTGCAGCTGTGGATTCTTCGCATCCTCGACCGCTTTCACTATGATGTCATGATGCGGTGAAAGCGCACATACCGGGTCAGCAGCCTCAGGATCGCCGGTCAGCAGGAAGGCCTGACAACGACAACCACCCAGGTCTTTCTCTTTTTCAGCACAGTTTCTGCATGGCTCTTTCATCCAGCTGTCACCACGATACTTGTTGAATGCGGGTGAATCCTTCCAGCTCCATCCCAAGTCATCGTCCTTGACGTTAGGGAACTTCATATTCGGCAAGACACGGGCCGAATGGCAAGGCAGTACATCACCATTGGCGGTGACGATCATGAACACCTCGCCCCAACCGTTCATACACTTCTTTGGCCGGTCAGCGAAATAGTCAGGCACAACGAAAAAGATCTTCATCTTGTTGCCGGACTTGGCCCGATACTCGTTGGTGATGCGTTCGGCCTCTTCGACCTGTTCCTTGCTCGGCATCAACTGGTTACGATTGATCAGGGACCAGCCGTAGTACTGGGTATTGGCCAGCTCAATATAATCGGCGCCCAAAGCCTCTGCCATCTCCAGAATCTCTTTCATGTGGACGATGTTATAGCGATGGATAACCACATTCAGCACCATGGGGTAACCATGACTCTTGATCATGGCCGCCACCTTTTTCTTCAGTTCGAAGGTCTTGGTGTTGGTGATGAAATTGTTGATCTCTTCCGTGATGTCATGCATGGACAGCTGGATATGGTCCAGACCGCCATCCTTGAAAGCCTGGATACGTTTTTCTGTCAAGCCGACACCCGAGGTAATCAGGTTGCTGTAATAACCGAGCTTGTGCGCCTCAGCCACGATTTCCTCGATGTCATCGCGCAACAGCGGCTCACCGCCAGAAATACCGAGTTGAATCGCACCAAGCTTACGTGCCTCGCGCAGGGTTTTTATCCACTGCTCGGTGCTCAGCTCATTCTGCGTATGCTTGTCGTAATCGGTCGGGTTGTAGCAGAAGGCACAGTGCAAGGGGCAGCGATAGGTGATCTCCGCCAGCAACCACAGCGGCTGGGTATGCGTGGCCGTGGCAGCTACACCGTTGTTTAGTGCCTGCACAGTTTTCTGCACCACTGAATCACCTAATGAGTTTTGTGTCATCTCACCTGTTCCTTAAACTTTGCGTATCCAGAATTTTCCGGCAGCCAGATCAAACATGCCAAGAATGTCGTTTTCGATATCCTCGGCATCCGGAAACGCGGTCTTCAGTTCAGCCACAATATCACCCACTGTCGCCTTGCCATTCACGCGTTTCAACACTTCACCGGCACCACCATGAAGTTTGACCATACCTTCTGGAAAAAGTATCACATAACTTTGCTGCGCTTCTTCCCACTGAAAGCGGTGGTGCGGTGCCAAGGCATAAATATCGGTCAATTCAATCTTGCTGGTCATAGCATCAACTTAGCTGATTTGTATGACAGGCTGACGCAGGTAATCACGGCCTTCAACCTTGATATCAGTGCATGCCAGCATGATGGAATCTGCCATCACCCACAGTACATCCAGCTTGAACTGCAGAATCTCCAGTGCACGTTCCTGCATTTCCCGGCTTTGACCGAAGTAATCCAGGGTCACTTGCAATCCCTGCTCAACGTCACGGCGAGCCTGGGTCAGGCGATTTTTGAAATACTGCATACCCTCCGGATTGATCCATGGATACATATCAGGCCATGAGTCAATGCGTTGTTGATGGATATGCGGTGCAAACAGTTCGGTCAATGAGGAACAAACCGACTCCTGCCATGGGCGCTGACGGGCAAAATTGACATAGGCATCCACAGCAAACTTGGTGCCGGGGGCGACCAGGTTGAGTGACATGACTTCTTCCCGGCTCAAACCGACCGCAGCACCTAAATGAATCCATGCCTCGATACCGCCCTCGCCGCCTTCAGCAATCTGGCCACTGCCATCATGGTCAAAAATACGTTGAATCCAGCCGCGACGAAGTTCACGATCAGGACAGTTCGAGAGGATGGCTGCATCCTTGATAGGAATGGCAATCTGGTAATAGTACCGATTGGCTACCCAGCACTGCATCTGCTGCTGGGTCAGTTTGCCTTCATACATCAACACATGAATCGGGTGATAGATGTGATAGCCCTTGCCCTTCTCACGCAACTTTGCTTCAAACTCTTCCCTGCTCCATGGTGCTTTTTTGTCTGCCATTTTTCAGTCCTTATAAAATAATATCCATACCGTCATAGGAGACTTCGATGCCGTGACGGGTCAATTCTGCCCGTTCTGCAGAATCTTCACGCAAAATCGGATTGGTATTGTTGATATGAATCAAAACTTTCCGCACATCGCCAAATTTATCCAGATCCTCAATCATGCCACCAGGACCGGATTGTGGATTGTGGCCGATGCTGCGCGCAGTCTTGGTCATCAACCCGAGATCAATCATTTCGGTATCGGTCCAGAAAGTACCGTCAACCATGATGCAGTCGGCCTGATTCATCAATGCCGGTAGTTGCGGCTCGATCTCTGCCAGTCCAGGCGAATACCAGCATTTCTTGCCGGTACTGATTTCCTCAATCAGCACACCGATGGTGTCGCCGGGATGCGGATCGTTGCGATGCGGAGAATACGGGGGTGCCGCGCTCGTCAGTGCCACCGCTGTGAATTTAAGGTTTGGCACATTCGGCATGGTAAAGCTGGTTTTTCCGTCAATTGGCACACTGTGATGATTGATGCCGCAATAATGGCCCAGTATATTCAAAACCTGGTTACCTGAAGTCAGGTCGCCATACACCATGTCGGTACAATAGATATCGCGTTTAACCGTACCTTCACGCAGCATATACAGACCCGTGGTGTGATCGATTTGCGCATCGATCAGCACGATGGCCTGAATGCCGGTATCCCTGATCGCGCGATTAGGTTGCAGCGCTGGGAAGTCCTGGATCTGCTGCAAAACATCTGGCGATGCGTTGAACAGCACCCAGTTCACGCCGTCACTACTGACGCAAATCGAAGACTGTGTACGCTTGGTCGCCTTGATAGTACCTTTACGCAGTCCATCGCAATTATGGCAATTGCAATTCCACTGTGGAAAACCACCACCCGCGCCTGAACCTAAAACATGTATATGCATAATTTTCTACTTTTACCGAAACGGAAGCCCGAGTTTAAACTCATCGTCCTGAAATGACACGGGCCACCCGGAGGCAGCCCGCAGGATACAATCAATTAACGATTGCAAACGTACATTGTTACTTCAAAGCCGAAACGCATTTCAGTAGCTGCTGGTTTTGTCCACATAATAAATCTCCTTGATTTGATTAGTATTCACGTTCTGGATCGATGTCCTTAACGTGTGAAGCCATTGTGAGACCTCAACTACAATTCACACAGGGCAAAAATATGGAATCACGCCTAAGTATTTTCATGACTACCCAGCTTGAAATACTGATGGAACAAGGCTTGGAGCAAACATAAAAAAGCCTGATGCATCAGAACATCAGGCTTTGAAAGAGAAATCATATCTACGGCATGAATTTATGCGAGCCGGTCCCGCTCACCACAATGCAGCTATCAGCAAGCTTCCTGATCTTGCGAGATTGCTCTACGCTTGCGTACTCCGGCTGCCAGCAGCTCCAGCAAATCGACAGTGTCTTCCCAGCCCAGGCACGCATCTGTAATGGATTTCCCGTACTCCAGCTTGCAGCCCGGTACATAATCCTGGCGGCCCGCATTGAGGTGCGACTCCACCATCACGCCCATAATACGGTGTTCGCCTGTCGACAACTGCTGTGAAATATCCGCCGCCACCTCTTTTTGCAAAAGATAGTTCTTCTGGCTGTTGGCATGGCTAAAATCAACCATGAGTTTAGGCGTAACCCCAGCGGCAGAAAGTGCCGCACAAGCTGCATCAACACTTGCCGCATCATAATTCGGCGTTTTTCCACCACGCAAAATCAAATGGCAGTCTTCATTACCTGTCGTTGAAATGATGGCGGAACGCCCTTCCTTGGTAACGGAAAGGAAGTAATGCGGATTGGACGCTGTCTTGATGGCATCAATTGCCACACGCACATTGCCATCGGTGCCATTTTTGAAGCCAACCGGACAGGACAAGCCGGAAGCCAGCTCACGATGTACCTGAGATTCTGTCGTGCGTGCACCTATGGCACCCCAACTCACCAGATCGGCGGTATATTGTGGCGTAATGGTGTCCAGAAACTCCATCGCAGCCGGCATGCCGAGTTCATTCACGTCCAGCAGGAATTTACGGGCTTTTTCCAGCCCCTCATTAATGCGGTAACTGCCATCGAGGAATGGGTCGTTAATCAAACCCTTCCAGCCCAGGGTCGTACGCGGTTTTTCGAAATAGACGCGCATGACGATCATCAGATCCGCTGCCAGATGCTGGCGCACCTCTTTCAGGCGGCGTGCATACTCCAGCCCGGCCTCGGTATCATGTATCGAGCATGGCCCGACCACCACCAGCAAACGGTCATCCGTGCCGTGCAGGATACGGTGGATAGCCGCACGCGCAGTCAGGATGTTATGGGTGGATTCGGCACTCTCCTTGAGCTTGTCCAACAGTTCCAGCGGCGTAATCAGGTCCTGGATTTCGCGGATGCGGACATCATCGGTTGCCAGTTTTTCATAATCTGTCATTTAGTTACTTTTTAATTCCTGTTCTTCAATATGCTTTCCAGCACTTCCAGAAAGCGGGCATTCTCATCAAACAATCCGATACTGATCCGCAGATACTCCGGCATCTCGTAATTGGCGATTGGCCGCACAATAACACCCTGCTGCAGGAGACTACGATTGAACTCGGCTGCATTACCGACACGGACACTAACAAAATTACCGAACGACGGAATGTATTCCAGACCCAGTGTATCGAAGCCTTGTGTCAATTGCAGCATGCCGGCGCGATTCAGGGCATAACTGCGTTCAACAAAATCTTCATCGTTCAGCGAGGCAACTGCCGCAGCCTGAGCCACGCTATTGACATTAAATGGCTGACGAACTCGGTTCATCATATCGGCGACTTCTTGCGAGGTAGCCCCGTAACCAATTCGCAGGCCTGCCAAGCCATAAGCCTTGGAAAAGGTGCGGGAAACAATCAGGTTGGAAAATTCTGACAACCAGCTGAAACTTTCCGATTTGGATTCAGGGGGCATATATTCGTCATAGGCTTCGTCCAGCACGACCAGAATCCGCGTGGGCACCTGTCGCAGAAAATCCAGCAATGCTTGCTTTTCCAGCATGGTACCGGTTGGATTATTCGGGTTGGCGATAAAGATCATGCGTGTTTGTGGGCTGATTGCAGCCAGCATGGCCTCAAGGTCATGACCGAAATCTCGTGCAGCAACGGTGACCCCTGTAGCGCCCATGGCCTGGGTTGCCAGCGCGTAAACCGCAAACGCATGCTGTGAATAGACCACTTCGCTATCTGGTGTCAGAAAGGCACGTGCAGCCAGCTCCAGGATATCGTTGGAACCATTGCCCAGTATCAACTGCTCAGCCCGGAGCCCAAACCTGGCGCAAACCGCATCGCGCAAGGCAAAACAATTGCCGTCGGGATAACGTGCAATATCCTCCAGTGCATCCTGCATGGCCAGATAGGCCTTAGGGCTGGCCCCCAGGGGATTCTCGTTGGAAGCAAGTTTGACGATCTGGCTTGGGTCCAGGCCCATTTCACGCGCAAGCTCGGATATCGGCTTGCCCGGCTGATATGGAGCAATCGCACGAATGTAATCAGGCGCAAGATCACGCAAACTAGTCACAGAACACCTTTAAGCATCAAATCAAAACAGACAAAATAAAAATGCGGCATTACGCCGCTACGGTTGTCCAATTATATCACCGGGACTTATCCGGATTGCGGATGCTGCATGACACAGCTGCCCGTAAAACTTTTAACGCACACAAACCTAAAATGATTTCAAATCACTACTTTTACTGCTTTTCAATCACCACCTTCAAATTACCGCAACCGGATAGGAACCCAGCACTTTCACCAATGAAGCACGCTTCTGCAGTTCTGTCATTGCAGCAGCCACATTGGCATCCAGCTGATGTCCTTCAATATCGACAAAAAACACATACTCCCAGACTCCCATTCTTGAAGGCCGTGATTCCAGTTTGGTCATACTGACCTGGTGCCGGGCCAGCGGTTCAAGCAGATCGACAATAGCGCCTGGAACATTCCTGGTAGCCATCAGCAGTGAAGTCTTATCCTTGCCGGAGGGGGCGACATCGTGGCTGGCCAAGACCAGGAAGCGCGTCGTGTTCTTTGGATCATCCTCGATATTGTCAGCCAACAGATTAAGCCCGAACAATTCACCCGCACGACGGCTGGCGATCGCAGCCGTGCCAGGTTCCTGCGCAGCCAGTCTGGCCGCCTCGGCATTGCTGGAAACTGCTTGGCGCTCTATATCGGGAAGATTCTGGTTCAGCCACTCATGACATTGCGCAAGTGATTGCGCGTGCGAGTACAGTTTCCGTATCTGTTTCTTGTCCGTCTGCTGGCTCAGCAAATTGTGATGTACCGGTAACGTCACCTCGCCACAAATGCTGGCACGAGTCATCATCAACAGATCCAGGGTCCGCCCGATGGCACCCTCAGTGGAGTTTTCCACCGGCACGACACCGTAATCGACCTTGCCAGCCTCTACCATACGGAAGACTTCATCGATGGAAGTGCACTCTATCGGCGAGGTCATGCCGCCGAACTGTTTATTGGCCGCCTCTTCGCTGAACGTACCCAGAGGGCCAAGGAAAGCAACCGTGAGCTCTTTCTCCAGGGCTCGGCAGTTCGACATGACACTGCGAAAAATAGCAGTAACAGCCTCATCTGACAGAGGTCCCTCATTGTTCTCCAGCAACCTGCGCAAGACTTGCGCCTCACGCTCCGGTCTGTAGATGGGCCCACCGCCCTTAATGGTGCCGATTTCACGGGCATGTTTTGCGCGCTCATTGACCAGCTTCAGAAGCTGGTCGTCAATGGCATCAATACGGTCACGATGGCTTTTTAATTGATCGTCTGTAGAGGAAGTCATCAAGCATTCACTCGCTCAAACTCCTGCATAAACTGCAGAAGTGCCTGCACACCTTCAACCGGCATAGCGTTATACAGTGATGCACGCATGCCTCCGACAAGCTTATGGCCTTTCAGCTGTAGCAGCCCATGCTGCCTTGCCTGTTCCAGGAATGTGCCATCAAGTGCCGCATTCTTTAACGTAAATGGTATGTTCATACGCGACCGGTCTGCTGGGGCTACTGGCGAATTATAGAAATCCGAAGCATCCAGATAATCATAAAGCATCGCCGCTTTCAGTATATTGGTTTTTTCCATGGCAGCCAGGCCACCACGCGCCTTTAGCCACTTGAAGACCAGGCCGGCAATATAGATGGCATAAGTCGGCGGCGTGTTGTACATGGAATCGTGATCTGCATGAACCTTGTAATCCAGCATGGTTGGCGTGCCAGGCTGTACCTGACCAATCAGGTCATCGCGCACGATAACGATAGTCAGGCCTGCCGGGCCAATATTCTTCTGCGCGCCTGCATAAATCAGGCCATAGCGGCTGACATCGACCGGTCGTGAAAGGATATGTGATGACATATCTGCCACCAGCGGCACATTACTAGTCTCAGGCGTCCAGAACATCTCGACGCCACCAATGGTTTCATTCGAGGTGTAATGCACGTAAGCCGCGTCCGGACTTAGCCGCCATTCGCTTTGCGCGGGTGCATAGGTGAAATTTTTATCCTTCGACGATGCTGCCACATTCACCTGACAAAATCTTGCTGCTTCGGCTATCGCCTTGTCAGACCAGATACCAGTACTGACATAATCGGCTTTCGGCCTACCCCGCAAGAGATTCAGCGGGATCATGGAAAACTGCAGATGGGCACCGCCCTGCAGGAACAGCACCTTGTAATTGGCAGGAATCTGCAGCAACTCGCGAAAGTCCGCCTCCGCCTCACTGGCAATCTGCAGAAATTCCTTGCCGCGATGCGACATCTCCATAACCGACATGCCAGAGTCATGCCAGTCCAGCATCTCGTCGCGCGCCTGCATCAGCACTTCTTTCGGCAAAACAGCCGGTCCGGCAGAGAAATTATATATTTGAGACATATCAGTGATAATTAGTCAGTTTGTTCGTCATCCGTTTCAACGATTTTTTCCAGGCCGGACAGCTTTTCACCTGCACCCAGATTGATCAGGGTCACGCCCTGTGTCGCGCGTCCAAGCTCACGTATCTCCTTGACACGGGTACGTATCAGCACACCGCCAGTCGTGATGAGCATAATCTCATCCTCGTCATTGACCAGTCTCGCAGCCACCACAGTACCGTTACGCTCGCTGGTTGCAATCGCCTTGACGCCCTGCGTGCCACGGCCGGAAAGACGGAAATCCTTCAGTACGGTGCGTTTGCCGTAACCGTTCTCGGTTGCGACCAGCAGGGTCTCGTTCTCGTTCTGGGCAATCAGCAGCGAGATCACATGCTGATTGGCCGGTAATTTCATGCCACGTACACCACGCGTTGCACGGCCCATCTGACGCACATGTTCCTCATCGAACCAGACAGCCTTGCCGCCATCCGAAACCAGCACAATATCATTATCGCCATTGGTGATTTCTGCACCGATAAGGAAATCGCCTTCATCCAGATTGATAGCAATAATGCCGGATTTACGCGGGTTGGAGAATTCAGCCAGTGAGGTTTTCTTGACCGTACCTGCCGAAGTTGCCATGAACACGAAACGGTTTTCATCAAACTCGCGTACAGAAAGAATCGCATTGATCTTCTCGCCTTCTTCCAGCGGGAAGAGATTCACAATAGGCTTGCCGCGACTGATACGGCCACCTTGCGGCACCTCGTAGACTTTCAGCCAGTAAACGCGACCACGGCTGGAGAAACAAAGGATGTAATCATGCGTATTCGCCACGAACATCTTGTCAATGAAGTCGTCTTCCTTGGTGCCTGCCGCCTGTTTGCCACGGCCACCGCGTCTTTGCGCACGATATTCATCCAGCGGCTGGGATTTGACATAGCCGGTATGCGAAAGTGTCACCACAACATCCTGCGGCGTAATCAGGTCTTCCAGAGAGAGGTCCTGCGTGTTCTGCACAATCTCACTGCGACGCTTGTCGCCGAACTGCTGGCGAATCGCCGACAGTTCCTGCACGATGATTTCAGTCACTCTTTCGGATTTCGCCAGAATATCCAGCAAATCAGTAATGACATCCATCACCTCCTTATATTCACTGACGATCTTGTCCTGCTCAAGGCCAGTCAGGCGTTGCAGACGCATCTGCAGAATTTCCTGCGCCTGCACTTCGGACAAGCGGTAACCCTTGGGGGTCAGGCCGAAATCAACTGACAGGCCTTCTGGACGAGAGGCATCGGAAGCTGCACGTTTCAGCATCTCCTCCACCACAGGCGAGGTCCAGGTACGTGACATCAATTCACGCTTGGCATCAGGTGGCGTAGGGGCTGCCTTGATCAGCGCAATCATTTCATCGACGTTTGCCAAGGCCACAGCCAGGCCTTCCAGCACATGGCCGCGCTCACGTGCCTTGCGCAGCTCGAAGACCGTACGACGGGTAATGACTTCACGACGATGACGCAGGAAAGCTTCCAGCATCTGTTTCAGGTTCAGCAGGCGCGGCTGGCCGTCCAGCAGCGCCACCATATTCATGCCAAAGGTATCCTGCAGTTGTGTCTGCTTGTACAGATTGTTGAGGATAACCTCAGGCACTTCGCCACGTTTGAGCTCAATCACCACGCGCATACCGGATTTGTCCGATTCGTCGCGCAGGTCTGAGATACCTTCAATCTTCTTCTCGTTGACCAGTTCGGCGATCTTTTCGATCAGGCTCTTCTTGTTAACCTGATACGGCAGTTCGTCGATGATAATGGCCTGACGATCACCCTTGCCGATATCCTCGAAATGCGTGCGGCCGCGCATGACCACACGACCACGACCGGTGCGATAACCTTCCTTGACGCCAACGGTGCCGTAGATAATGCCGGCCGTTGGGAAATCCGGTGCAGGAACAATTTCGATCAATTCATCTACTGTCGTTTCCGGGTTTTGCAACAACAGCAAACAGGCATCCAGCACTTCATTCAGGTTGTGTGGCGGGATATTGGTCGCCATACCCACAGCAATACCTGAACTACCATTGATCAGCAGGTTAGGGATGCGTGCCGGCATAATGAGCGGCTCATGCTCGGAACCATCGTAATTGGGGCCGAAATCCACGGTTTCCTTGTCGATATCCGCCAGCAATTCGTGCGCGATGCGCGCCATGCGAATTTCGGTATAACGCATCGCCGCCGCATTGTCGCCGTCGACCGAACCGAAGTTACCCTGCCCGTCTACCAGCATGTAACGCAATGAGAAATCCTGCGCCATACGGACGATGGTGTCATAGACGGCCGTATCACCATGCGGGTGGTATTTACCGATAACGTCACCAACAATACGGGCAGACTTCTTGTAGGCACGATTCCAGTCATTGCTGAGTTCATGCATGGCGTAAAGCACGCGCCTGTGCACGGGCTTGAGACCGTCTCGCACATCAGGCAATGCCCGACCGACGATCACGCTCATGGCGTAGTCGAGATACGACCGGCGCATCTCATCTTCAAGGCTGATAGGAAGGGTTTCTTTTGCGAATTGTTCCATATTTTCTATCGGCTTAATTTATGACTTAAAGGTCTGGATTCTAGCATGATACGAGTGGCAAATCATGCCTGATTACACCCATCTGTAATCAGCCACCAGTGCGGATTTCATTGACGGACACTTTAGCTGTCCGGCATGAAAAAATTTGGCTGAAAAAACTGCTGGCTACAATTAAAAAACGAGGCAGTAGCCTCGTTTTTTATTACTCTCACTCAATCACGTGATACTTGCTTTCATGCAGATGAACTACTTGCTTTTTCTGCGGACGATCAAAATCAGGATACCTGCAATAATGGAGATCACCGCCACAATATCAGGCACCAGGATTTCCTTCTGCACTTCCGCAGTTGCCTTCAGCGCACCTATCTGGATGACGGTCTCCTCAGTGGTATAGCTGAAACTTCCGTACACCAGAGCAGCCGTCCCCAGGACTATCAGTAACACACCGATTAACAGTGACGCTTTCATTTCGATTCCTTAATAAGCTTCCAAGAAGTGGAAATCAGTCGCCGAACTTCTTACGGGCCTCAGCCATGGCGCGCTTGATACTTTCCCAGGCTTCATCGCCGCCCTTGCGCAACTCCTGCCATGCATCACCGGCCGAATCCTGGATTTCCTTGAGCTTGATTCTGGCTTCATCACGCTTTGCGCGCAACAGGACAATCTGCTCGTCACACTTGACACGCAACTCGGCATCAAGCTTGCGGGCTCGTACTTCCAGCACGTCGATATCCGCGCTCCACTCATCCAGCTGGGATTTCAGTTTCTCAACATACTCATCTTTTACGCTCATGCTCGACTCCTTTTTTTGTTTTGAACGATTAAAGCTCATCCGCAAGTGTGACACATGCGTGATGCAGAAGTGCCAATGAAATTCGATTCACTCATGTCAGCGACTTAACAAGGCAAGATCGGCTTTGAGGTCATCGATATGTTCCAACCCGACAGCAATACGCACCAATCCGTCGCCAATTCCTGCCGCCGCCCTGGCTTCTGGACTTACCCGGCTATGCGTAGTGGTCGCAGGATGTGTAATTGTACTCTTGGCATCACCCAGGTTGGCAGTGATAGAGATCATACGAGTCCCGTCTATCAAACGCCATGCCGCGTCTTTGCCACCCTTCACATCGAACGACACAATAGCCCCGCCGCTTTTCTGCTGCTTCATTGCCAGCGCGTGCTGGGGATGTGAAACAAGTCCAGGATAATAAACACGGTCAACACCAGGCTGCTGTTCCAGCCATTGTGCGAGTTCCAGCGCATTGCGCACATGTGCATCCATACGCACATGCAGGGTTTCAAGGCCCTTGAGAAATACCCAGGCATTGAATGCGCTCATGGTAGGACCAGCAGTTCGCAAGAAACCGTAGACCGGCTCCAGGACATCCTTCCTGCCTAATACAGCACCACCAAGACAACGCCCCTGCCCGTCTATATATTTGGTCGCAGAATGAATGACAATGTCCGCGCCAAGATTCAACGGCTTTTGCAGTGCAGGCGTGCAAAAGCAGTTATCTACAGCCAGCAAGGCCCCTGCCGCATGGGCAATCCCTGCCAGAACGGCAATATCGCAAACCTCCGTCAGCGGATTGGATGGCGTCTCAACGAAAAACAGCTTGGTATTGGGCCGCACTGCCGCCTTCCACTCCTCAGGCTCAGTAAGGGAAACGAATGTGGTCTGCAGACCCCAGCGCTGCAGGATATTGGCAAAAAGCTGCACCGATGTACCAAAAATACTGCGCGAGGCCACCACATGGTCACCCGCAGAACAAAGGCCCATGACACAGGCCAGGATTGCAGACATGCCTGAGGATGTTGCAACACAGAATTCCGCTTCTTCCAATGCAGCCAATTTGTTCTGGAACATGGTCACTGTCGGATTGGTGAAGCGGGAATAGATATTCCCAGGCTCCTGTCCGCCAAACCTGGCAGCTGCCTGTGCAGCGCTGTTGAAAACAAAACTGGATGTCAAGAACATCGCTTCAGAGTTTTCACCGAACTCCGTATGTTCACTGCCAGCCCTCACGCCCAGTGTTTCTGGGTGCCATTGGTTGCTCATTGCCTTACCTTTCCGTACTGTTTTTACTCATTTTCAATGACGGCGGGCATAAAAAAACCCGCTCAGACTTGCTAAATCAGCATGCCAAAACGGGTTTGCACAATTCACATAACTCGCTTTAGCTGAATTTATATCGCGCCCGCAAGCTGAGTTATGCTGTAATTAATTGACTGTACAGCATGCTCAAATCAGCGCAGATTCAATCTTAGTCCTCTGTGACCCCTGCAGTCAAGTCAGGCCAGTTCTTCCTCATGTTCCTTGGCAGAAACCAGGTTCAGGTCCAGTTGTGTGCTGGAGTTTGCCGGTTTCCTCTGCTTGTGGCTTTCGCCGCGGGCAGATTCGATTTCATTGAGGTAAACCTCATCGATATCTCCTGTAACGTAATTACCGTCGAAACAGGAGCAATCGAAAAACTCGATATCGGGGTTGCTCAACCGTACAGCTTTGATCAGGGCATCCAGGTCCTGGTAAATCAGGGCATCTGCACCGATCTCACGACAAATCTCTTCGTCTGTACGACCAGTAGCAAGTAATTCGTCACGCGTAGGCATATCAATGCCATAGACATTGGGGAAACGCACAGGAGGCGCAGCGGAAGCGAAGTAAACCTTGTTGGCACCAGCATCCCTTGCCATTTGCACGATTTGCTGGGAAGTCGTTCCGCGCACAATCGAATCATCCACCAACAGCACATTCTTGCCCTTGAACTCCATGCCGATAGGATTCAGTTTCTGTCGCACGGATTTTTTGCGCAACGCCTGGCCGGGCATGATAAAAGTACGGCCAATATAGCGGTTCTTGATAAAACCCTCACGGTAAGTAAGGTTCAACGCATTAGCCAACTGCAGGGCGCTTGGACGGCTAGTGTCAGGAATGGGGATGACAACGTCGATCTGCAGGTCTTTCCACTCCCTGTGGATTTTTTCCGCCAGGCTCTCTCCCATGTGCAATCGTGTCTGGTACACCGAAACACCGTCAATCACCGAGTCCGGCCTGGCAAGATATACATACTCAAAGATACAAGGGGTCAGTTTTGCGCCCTCGGCACACTGCCGGGAGAAGAAATTACCATCCATATCGATGAAGACCGCTTCGCCAGGTTCCACATCACGCAACAGTGTAAAACCCAACACATCAAGCGCCACGCTTTCAGAAGCGACAACATACTCAACCCCCTGCCCGGTTTCATTTTTACCGATCACCAGAGGACGGATACCATGTGGATCGCGGAATGCCAGCAGACCGAAATTGGCGATCATGGCCACGACACCATATGCGCCTTTACAACGCTTGTGCACGCCCACCACTGCCTCAAACACCATATCCGTATTCAGTACGGCATTATGTGCGGTGCGCTCAATCTCATGCGCCAGCACATTCAACAGGACTTCCGAGTCGGAGTTGGTATTGATGTGGCGCAAGTCCTGCCTGAACATTTCCTGCTTGAGCTGGGCTGAATTGGTCAGATTGCCGTTATGACCGAGCACAATGCCAAATGGCGAGTTGACGTAGAAAGGTTGTGCCTCTGCTGCCGAAGATGATCCGGCAGTGGGATAGCGTACATGAGCGATACCGGCATTACCTACCAGGCTACGCATATGCCTGGTCTGGAAAACATCCTGCACCAGGCCATTGCTTTTATGCATGTAAAAGGTATTGCCATCACACGTGACAATCCCTGCAGCATCCTGCCCACGATGCTGCAGCACCAGTAATCCGTCGTACAGCAACTGATTAACTGGGCTTTTACTGACTACTCCAATGATTCCGCACATTGATCAAACATCCAATAAACTAAAATCTTTTGACCAGATTGAGTCAGTCCAAATGTTCAATCTAGTCGTATTTAACATGCTTTGCAATATCAACCGGCATCCATGGCAAAAGCGCAATGACCATTGCCTCCAGCGGCGCAGCAAACATGGCATTACGCCACATGGGGTCCTTGGGTAATGCAGTGAAGCCAGCCAGCAGAACCAGAACCCCCACCACCAGGACACCGCGCAGGACTCCAAACACAGCACCGAAACCACGATCTACCCAGCCGAGTCCAACCTTCTTGAATATCTGGGAAAGCGCTATTGCCAACAGACTACATAGCAACAGGGTGACCAGAAACAGAATCAGGAATGCTGCGAGCATTTTAAGCGCTTCGCCAGGGATGGCTTCCGGCAGCAAGGGCACCAATTCGACTGCATAAAACCTGGCCACAACAAAAGCGATGACCCAACTTGCAAGCGCAAGCACCTCACGCACAAAGCCGCGCATGATACTGAGCAGCACGGAAATCCCGATAATTGCGAGCACGGCATAATCAAAACCCGTCATGGCAGCCGGTTATTTGTTGGTAATAATCATGCCAGACAAACCAATAGCCTTGATGTCGGCCAGCGCCTGTTCTGCCAACGCACGCGTAGCAAAAGGACCCGCACGCAAACGTATTTTTTCGCCCTGGGCGGTCTGCAGTTTCTCGGTACTGGGCTTCAGGCCCTTAGCTTTGAGCTTTTCTTCAAGCTGTTTGACGTTGGTGGCATCTGAAAAAACACCGATTTGCACTGAATAGGTAGCAGCCTGGGCTGGACTAGCAGAGGGCTTGGGTTCAGCAAGCGGGGTGTCCTGGGGGGTCACAACAGGCGCAGGCTCGGCAACAGGGGCACTCTTTGGCTGGACCGCCGTATCGGCCACCGTTGCCTCGGCAGTAGCCGTTTCTTCACCTGCGGCTTCTGTTGGGTTTGTTGCCGTCTCTTCTGGGATATACGGAGTTACTGATGAAGTAAATTCTTCTTCATCCTGACTGGGAATGGAAATGGCAATTTCCTGTTGCGGTTGGTCCGATGAACGATCATCAAGCACCATAGGCAAAATGGTCACCATCAACAATACAAGCGCAATGGCCCCGACCAGACGCCTGCGCGCCTTTTTCTTGAATTGAATCTCTTGCTCATCTATCTGCATTGATGACCTCTCCAGCGGCATTCAGCATACCTATCAGGATGAAATGTTGCTTGTTACTGTCGGTAAAATCCGCATGACTTCAGCCACAGTAAAAAATGATCCGAACACGATTATTCTATCATTTTTGCCTGCATCCAGACAGGCTTGCCTGAATGCATCTGTCAGATTGGCAAAGCCCAGAATTTTCTCCCCGGCGCCAATTTCGTTAAACGTTTCAATGAGCTGCGCCACACTGGCTGCGCGTACATGATCAACCGAGGATAGGTACCATGCGTCTATTTCTGGAACAAGCGCCGTAATCACACCGGCGACATCCTTGTCAGCCAGCATGGAAAAAACTGCAATTGTCTTGCCTGCCGGTTTTGTCTGATGCAGGTTCTCGGCCAAGGCAATTGCTGCATGAGGGTTATGTGTCACATCCAGGATGACTTGCGGATCCGTTCCAACCACCTGAAAACGGCCGGCAAGTCTCACAGCATTCAAGCCTGTGACAATAGCATCGTCATTGGTGGGCAATAATGTTTGCATGGCTTCAATAGCCGCAAGTGCACATGCGGCATTGCCCAACTGGAAATCACCCTTGAGTGCCGGAAAAGGCAGATTTTCAATTGTTCTTGCACCAACAAAATCCCAACTATCCCCGTGGGCCCATACATTAAAATCCCGCCCAAGCACTCTGAGATTGGCGCCTGTTGTCAGCGCATGCTTCACCAATGTGCCTGGTGGTGAAGGATCACCACATATAGCGGGAATATCGCGACGAAAAATACCGGCCTTCTCGAAGCCTATGCTTTCGCGGCTATCGCCGAGGAAATCGATGTGGTCAATGTCTACCGTTGTCACAATCGTGCAATTTGGCTCAAACACATTAACGGCATCCAGCCTACCGCCCAAGCCGACCTCCAGTATGCCAAGCTCGACTTTCTGCTGGATAAAACACCAGACTGCAGCCAGCGTACCGAACTCGAAATAGGTCAGCTGTATTTCCTGCCGCGCAGCCTCGACAGCAGCAAAGGCAGACAACAGGAGGCTGTCCGAAACTTCCTCGGTATCAATTCTGACGCGCTCGTTATAGCGCAGTAGATGGGGTGAGCTGTAACTGGCTACACGGTAGCCAGCCTGATGATAGATACTTTCCAGCATGGCGCAGGTAGATCCCTTGCCATTTGTACCGCCGACGATAATCAATGGGAAATCGGGGTTAAGACCAAGCCGGTTTTTGACCTCATAGACACGATCCAGACCCATGGCAATGGATTTAGGATGCAAGGCTTCAATGTAGTGAAGCCAACCTGCCACATCAGATGGCAGGGAAGAATTCGAACCCACAGGCGTCAAATCCAGCTTCAGGCGACGGCAGGCAATCGCTGCATGGCAGTGATCAAGGTAGCGAGTTTGTCACGCAGCTGACGACGGTCGACAATCATATCGATAGCGCCATGTTCGAGCAGGAATTCTGCACGCTGAAAACCATCAGGGAGTGTTTCGCGCACGGTTTGTTCAATCACACGTGGGCCGGCAAAGCCAATCAAGGCATTTGGCTCTGCAATAATGACATCACCTAACATGGCAAAGCTGGCAGAAACCCCACCCATGGTTGGATCGGTCAGTACCGAAATATAAGGCAGGCCAGCCTGGCTCAGCTGCGTCAATGCCGCACTGGTTTTAGCCATCTGCATCAATGAAAACAGACCTTCCTGCATGCGCGCTCCACCGCTGGCTGAGACACAGACAAACGGCATCTTATGCTCGATGCAGGTTTTTATGCCACGACTGAAGCGTTCACCCATCACGGAGCCCATGGACCCCCCCATGAACTTGAATTCAAACGCAGCAACCACTGCAGGAATGGTTTTAATACTACCCTGCATCACCACCAGCGAGTCAGTCTCGCCCAGTTCGGACTGTGTAGCCTTCAACCTGTCAGCATAGCGTTTGGTATCCTTGAATTTTAGCGGATCAACCGGCTGCACATCTGCACCAATCTCAAAACGACCTTCGGCATCGAGCAACAGATCCAGCCTTCTTCTGGCGGAGACGCGATGGTGATGGCCACATTTTGGGCAGACCTCGGCATTGCCTTCCAAGTCACTACGATAAAGCACAGCATCACATGATGGACACTTACTCCACAATCCTTCGGGTACGTTTTTTTTGCTAGCCCCCTGAGTGCGATTTATTTTTGGCGGTAATAATTTTTGCAACCAGCTCATAGTCTTTCCCTCGTCTAGTTGGAGTCTATCGCAACTCGCAACTCGCTTGTTAACGTAGCAAGATTGCTGAGTAGTTCTTGTTCTGATGAATTTTCAATTTCCTGCACCATACGACTGCCAACAACAATCGCATCGGCAATGACCGCCACCTGCCTGGCAGTTGCTGCGTCGCGCACACCGAAGCCGACACCAATTGGTAGCCGGGTTTTATTGCGGATACCGCGCAAGCGTTCTGTTACTTGTGCAATGTCCAGATTCTGCGAACCGGTAACACCCTTTAACGATACATAATAAACAAAACCGCTGGCCTGCTGCACGATAGTATCGATGCGTGAAGCTTCTGTTGTTGGGGACAAGAGGAAAATCGGATCTATATCGCGACTCTTCAACAAAGCCACAAATTCAGTGCACTCCTCCGGGGGGTAATCAACTGTCAGCACGCCATCAACACCGACAGCTTTAGCATGATCGACAAAAGTTTCGATACCCATGGCCTCTACCGGATTAGCATAACCCATCAGGATAATAGGTGTTTCGGCATCCTCGGATCGGAAGTTTCTGACCATCTCAAGAACATCGCCCAGACCTACATGATGTGCCAACGCACGTTCGCTAGCACGCTGAATCACAGGGCCATCCGCCATTGGGTCGGAAAACGGGACGCCCAGCTCTATCATATCTGCGCCGCTTTCAACCAATGCATGCATCAGATTAACGGTGTGTTTAGGATGCGGATCACCTGCAGTGATATAAGGAATGAGCGCTTTTTTGTTCTGTTGTGCAAGCTTGGCAAAAGTCGATTGGATACGGGACATGAATGAATTTTCTGTAATGCGGTAGGTTATGGGAAAACTAGAGTTCGATACCTGAAAGTCTTGCCACGGTATTGATATCCTTATCGCCGCGCCCCGAGAGGTTCACGAGCAGCACCTTATCCGTAGGCATGGTAGCGGCCAGTTTCATGGCATATGCGATGGCATGGCTGGACTCCAGCGCCGGAATGATCCCCTCGGTACGACACAAGGTATGAAAGGCATTCATTGCTTCGTCATCGGTAACGGCGACATACTCTGCACGATGGGTATCTTTCAGCCAGGCATGTTCCGGACCGACGCCAGGATAATCCAGGCCAGCAGAAATTGAGTGCGTTTCTATAATCTGGCCATTCTTGTCCTGCATCAGGTAGGTACGATTTCCATGCAACACCCCTACCGGACTGTTGGCTGTCAGTGGCGCCGCATGCTTGCCGGTCTCGAGACCATAACCTGCAGCTTCTACGCCGATCAACTTGACGTTCTCTTCATCGATGTAGGGATAGAAGATACCCATGGCATTGGAACCACCGCCAACACAGGCAATCACGGCATCTGGCTGGCGACCGATCATTTCCAGCATTTGCTGTTTGGCCTCAACGCCAATCACAGCCTGGAAATCACGCACCATCATCGGATATGGATGTGGGCCTGCCACAGTGCCAATAATGTAAAAGGTGTCGGCAACATTGGTGACCCAGTCACGCATCGCTTCGTTCAGCGCGTCCTTCAAGGTCTTTGAACCAGACTCAACAGGAACTACGGTTGCGCCCAGCAGCTTCATACGATAGACATTTGGCGCTTGGCGTTTTACATCTTCCGAACCCATGTAAACAACACACTCAAGACCCAATCTCGCAGCAATTGTCGCAGTCGCTACACCATGCTGCCCCGCGCCGGTTTCTGCAATAACCCGGGGCTTGCCCATACGCTTGGCCAGCAAAGCCTGTCCAACCGTGTTATTGATCTTGTGTGCGCCAGTGTGATTAAGGTCCTCACGCTTGAAATAGATGCGTGCACCGCCAATCTTTTCTGACAATCGTTGTGCGTAATAGACAGGGCTTGGGCGACCGACAAAATGCTTGAGGTCATAGGCAAACTCAGCGAGAAATTCTGGATCATGGCGATATTTCTCATACATCAGCCGCAACTCTTCCAGCGCTTCGATCAAAGTCTCGGCGACAAAAATGCCGCCATAAGGGCCGAAATGACCGCGTTCATCCGGCATATCATAAACTTGCATGACTCACTCCTCGCATGAATGCGGCAATCTTGTCCGCATCCTTGATTCCTTTATTAATTTCCACGCCACCACTGACATCCACTGCGTAAGGCTGTACCTGTTTCAATGCCAGACTTATGTTTTCCGGTGTCAGGCCACCTGCCAGCACCACGGGCATGGACAATGTTTTAGGGATGACATTCCAGTCGAAAATCTGACCTGTCCCGCCCGGCACACCTTCGATAAAAGCGTCCAGAAGCAGGGCTTTGGCTTGTTTAAAATCTTCCGCGTATTGTAACAAATTTGTGTCTGCTTTCATGCGAATTGCCTTCATATAAGGCATGCCAAATTGTTCGCATGCCTGAGGAGACTCATCGCCATGAAACTGCAGAATATCCAGGCGCACCTGTTCCAGAACCTGCCGGATTTCACCTGGTTCTGCATCGACAAACAAGCCGACGACACTGACAAACGGGGGAAGGCTGGCAACGATCTCTGCCGCTCGCTGCAGGCTGACATAGCGCGGACTGGGTCGGTAAAACACCAGGCCAATGGCATCGCAACCTGCCGCCACAGCAATCCTGGCATCTTCTACCCGTGTTATCCCGCAAATTTTGACTCGTGTACGCAAATGAAAACCTTCGCTATGGCCATTAGCCGCTATTTTATAGCGGTTATCCGATTGCCGTGAGATTTTTGCATCAAGCTGACACGACGGCATGAAGTCTTGAGTTGTCCTGATTAAACAAAAATTCTGCTCAAATCCCTTCGCACTTCCGGCAAGCCCCATTTCTCGTCATAGCCTATGCCAGTAAGATACAGGCCATCAGGAGAAAAAGTAGGTGGTGCCAGCTTTCTATCCTTACTGAGAAGAAGTTCCTGGATATATTCCAGCGGATGATTGCCTTTGCCGACATAAACCAGGGCGCCAACCATATTACGAACCTGGTGATGCAAAAAAGCGTTAGCACGGAAGTTGAAGATAAAGCGCCCTTCCCGGCCGCTGACTTCCGCTACTTGCATATTTTTTACCGGTGACCTGGCCTGGCACTCCGCAGCACGGAAGGCGCTGAAATCATGCTCGCCCAATAGAAAACTTGCCGCCTGTTGCATGGCTTGCAAGTCAAGTGGCTGATGAAACCAGCCGGCCTTGCCCGCCATCACTGCAGGTGCTACTGCCTGGTTGATCAAAAGATACTGGTAGCTACGCTCATAGGCGGAAAATCGTGCATGGAATCCCGTATCCACCACCTTCGCCCAAAGCACGCGAACACCCTCAGGTAAATGTGCGTTGACTCCTCTTACCCAGGCGTTGTCCGGCCTGACAGTTTGCGTATCAAAATGCACCACCTGGCATAATGCATGAACACCTGTATCTGTGCGCCCCGCTGCAATGACACCAACCTCATGGCCGGCAAGTATAGCGAGTGCACTTTGCAACCTGTCCTGGATGCCGCAGCCACAACTTTGGCTTTGCCAGCCGCAAAAACCTTTGCCGTCATATTCAAGTCCCAAGGCTATACGCATAACAAGCCAGCTCCAAGCAGGGTTAAACAAATTAGCGCCAGTATATCCCTGCGCCTCATTTCAGGTCGCTGCAGAACGATCCGTTCCGGCGCTGTTGCCTCGATTTCAAGCACCTGTTCCATATTCATCAACTGATGCAGCGAATTCTTTTGCCGCGTTTTCATGCCATGTTCTACATAATACAAGGTCAACCATAGCCTTACTGCGAAACGCTCCGGATCCAGTCCTGAATACCTGAATGGACGGGCCAGATAATAGAGACCCGACAGCAATTGATCGCGATCGGTTGTCACCAGCAATAACGCCAAACCAGCGAGAATCGACGCCAGTCGCAATGCCTGCTCAATTCCCGCAACAATGCCTTCATAGGTTGGCGCTATTGAATAGCCACTGGAAATATATTCACCAGGGGTATTGAACGCATAGACAATAAATAAAAACAGCAGGATGTAGCGCACCCGTTTCAGTATCTTCAGAAATTCAGCCAATCCCGGGAAGCTGCTCCATCGACATTTTAAAAAATCAAAACAGAACAGGCTTACCAACATCAGGATACACGCCAGATACAGGGCATAGCCGCTCAAGCCGTAGATCAGGACGGCAAATACAAACAAGGCAATGATGCGAACTGAAGGATGCATAATTAGAATATGAAGCCAATAAAAAAGCCGGGCAAGAAGCCCGGCTTCATTAAATCACAATTGCTATCAGGTCAGGCTGCTTAATAACTCCTGGCCTCGCTGACGTTGCCTTGGGCCACCTTCCTTGAGCACCTCATCTAGCAACTCACGCGCGCCTTCATTATCACCCATGTCCATATAAGCCGTGACGAGATCCAGCTTGGTATTAACCTCTTCCGACTCATTCTCGCCAGCCACAACACCATCGATAGCACTGGCCTCATCGCTGTCACCAATATCAAGGCTGATGCCGGACAAATCCATTTCCATGGCTTTGCCGCTGTCGCTTACCACTTCACTCAAACCTTCAAACTGGTCTTCAGCAGTCGTGGCCTCGCCACCCAGATCAAAATTGAAATCCAGCGCAGACACATCTTCTTTAGAGGCTTCAGGTGCAATTTCTGCTTCTATTTCAGGTTCTGCAGGGCTTGCAAGCTCAAAACCACTGTTGAATTCACCGATATCCAACAAATTGGATGTCTCGCTTTCCGTGTCAGCTGTCTCAGCCTTGAGATTCAAATCCGGCACTTCAAGATTGGGGATGGTTTCACTGAAACTCGGGGCTTCGAACTGCACAGTCTTTGCCTCGAATGGCACCTCATCCCCAGTAGCCGCCGGGGACTCGATTACCGGGCTAGCCTCTTCAGTTACTGTACCGAAATCCATGTTGAAATCGATTTCGCCAGCTTGACTCGGGTTTTCCGCCATCTGAACAGCATCGCTTGCAGAAACTTCCGCTACGTCAGAAACTGGTTCACTCGCAGCTTCTGTTGTATCAAAGCCCAGATCGAAATCAAGTGAACTGTCCGCAGACTCAGCCTTTGCTGATTCAGTATCAGCAACTGATTCTTCACCCAGGGAGAAATCAAGACTGGTTTCTGTCATGAGCTCTGCGCTATCGAAATCGCTCGTATCCAGTTTGCTCATGTCGGATGATCCAGATTCGGCAGAGGCTACGTCAGCCACGGCTGCACCTGCAACATTCACCTTACTGAGGTCATACAATGGATTATTGGGCTCCAGTTTCTGGCCTATCTCTGCCACTTTCACCCATACCGGATCATTTGAACCCAAGGTTGAGTAAAGCTCGCCAGCAACCGCTTCGAAAGCGGAGGTATCGTTACGGGCTGCAAAAATTTCCAGCAATTTCAAATGCAGTTCATAACGTGTAGGCTCTTTGGAGATCGCATCATTAAGAATCTCTTCAGCCTGCGAATCGCGTCCGTAAGCCATGTAGACTTCGGCTTCCGCAATCGGATCAACATCGTGTGTGTCGATCATGCCACTTGGGTTCTGGGAAAAATTGGTCAGGAATGAGGTGTCGCCGGTATCCACTGTGCCGCCTGAGGTGTTACCAAACACCGTATTGGCTTTAAGCCCACCCGCAGTCAGGATGCCCTGCTCAAAACTGTCAAGGTTGCGCTTGCGACGATTACGTATAAACAACCAACCGCCGGCCAACAATACCAAGGCGCCTGCGGCTATGCCTATTACTGGGGCATTGTTGACCAATCCATCAATCAGGCCTGGCTCCTCAATCGGCTCGGGTACGGCTACCGGCCGTTTCTTGGCAACTGGCTTGGGCTCTTCCACCTTGGGTGTTTCTGTAGCAACCGGAGGAGTCGTCTCTGCAGGTGCCACTTCTGGCTTGGCGATAGCATCGATTTCAGCTGGTGTTGCTGCAGCCGTCGAATCTGGCACTGCAGCAGCCTGGTCCTGCAGACCGGCCAATGTCTTGTCTTTGATGGTAAGCAGTTCCTGCAAATCTGCGATTTGCTTTTCAAGCATTACTACACGCTCATTTGCCTCATCAACACTTTTCTGACGAGCGACATTTTCTTCCTGCATTGCGCTAAGCTTGTCTTGCAGGGCTTTGGCATCAGCGCCATTGGCAGCAGATTGCGCTTCACTCTTGGAAAGCTTGACCACATCTCTTGGGCCAGCCGCTTGAGGGGCAGCCTTATCTTCGGTAGCAGCCCTCAATTTTCCTGAGGCGGCCTGATCGCCTGCGTCCTCGGCTGTGGGTTCTGCCTCGGCGACAATACCGGCCAGCTTGTTACGATAGGCGTTCCAGTCAGAAGTCTGGACACGGACTTCTTTCGCAGCTTCCTTCTGATTGACTGCCGACAACTCTTCACTGGTCGGCGCTTTGATAATTTGACCGACTTTCAGGCGATGCATATTCTCGCCGGTAAATGCCTGAGTATTGGCACGATAAATAGCAACCAGCATCTGGTCTAGGCTATAGCCCTCTATTTGCATGTCCTTGGCAATCTTGCTCAAGGTATCGCCAGATTTAGTGGTGTACTCCTCTTCAGGAATTTTAGCTGGAACCGGTGCTGATGCCATAGGCTCGGCAGGTGTAGCTGGCGTTTGTATGGCAACAGGCGCCGGCACTGGCGCGATCTCAGCGGGGGCTGTGACGATGTTTGATGTTTGTGTGTCTTGGTAGCCTGGAGGATCCAGCAATACCGTATATTCCCGAAGCAGGCGGCCGGTTGCCCAATCAACCTGAATCAGCATATCCAGGAAAGGATCATCAACCGGTTGTCGTGTTGCCAGCTTGAGCATGGCGCTACCGTCCGGTTTTTTGACGACTTCAATTTGTATTGCGCCATGTATTGAAGTGCGCTCTATGCCTTGAACCGCATAGGCTTCCTGGGGGGCTATTGCAGCACTGAGGGATGAAAGCTCTTCCGGTGTAGTAGACACCAGATCAATTTCAGCCCGGAGAGGTTCACCAAGACCTGAAATGACCGTTAATTTACCAAGCCCTGCCGATTGAGCTGAGAATGGCAAAAATGCAAAACATACCGCCAATGCAATTTGCTTGTAATTAGACTTATGCACTATCCCACCCTTACCGATCTTATAGTCGCTTTATTAAATTAACATCAAATAGTTAGACATGCAAGCTCATACCACACATTATATTTGTGAGCTATCTGGAAAGGAATTCAGACAGGGAAATCCTCTCTAAACTTCATTCAATTCTCTACCAATATCCTGAGCATTCTTCGCAAAGGCTCAGCAGCTCCCCATAACAATTGATCCCCGACTGTAAAGGCCGCCAGATAGTCATCACCCATGCTCATTTTGCGCAAGCGGCCGACAGGCGTATCCAGGGTACCGGTCACTGCAGCTGGCGTAAGCTGCTGCATAGTCACTTCGCGCTCATTGGGGATCACTTTCGCCCATGGGTTCGCATTGGCAATCAAACCATGAATATCGTCCATTGGAACATTTTTCTTGAGCTTGATCGTCAGCGCCTGAGAATGGCAACGCATGGCACCAATGCGTACACAAAGCCCATCGATTGGAATCGGCGCGTTTTCCAGACCAAGAATCTTGTTGGTTTCAGCTGCACCCTTCCACTCTTCCTTGCTCTGGCCGTTACCCAGATCCTTGTCTATCCATGGGATCAAGCTACCTGCCAGCGGCACGCCAAAATGTGCGGTAGGGAAATGCTGGTCGCGCAAAGTACCGGCCACTTCACGATCGATATCCAGAATGGCCGAAGCAGGGTCTGCCAGCAAATCACTTGCCACACGATGCGCCTCGCCCATCTGCCTCAACAACTCGCGCATATTCTGGGCACCGGCACCGGAGGCTGCCTGGTAAGTCATCGCACTGACCCATTCGACCAGATTCTCACGGAACAAGCCACCCAGGGACATCAACATCAACGAAACTGTGCAGTTGCCGCCAATCCAGTTCTTGCTTCCCTTGGCCAGCGCATTATCAATCACACTGCGATTGACCGGATCCAGGACAATAACGGCATCCTGCTCCATACGCAGTGTCGAAGCGGCATCAATCCAATGACCACCCCAGCCTTCCCCACGCAATTTAGGGAAAATTTCAGTGGTGTAGTCACCCCCCTGACAAGAAACAATGATATCCATCGCCTTCAACTCGGCAATGTTTCTGGCATCTTTCAGTGGCGACACATCGCAGCCGACGTTTGGCCCCTGCCCACCCGCTTGGGAAGTCGTGAAAAATACCGGCTCGATCAGTGCAAAGTCATTTTCTTCGCGCATGCGCTGCATGAGCACAGAGCCCACCATGCCACGCCAGCCAATAAAACCAACTTTCATCATATTCTTACCCTCAGAGCGCTGCGACAACCGCATCGCCCATTTCACTGCATTTCACTTTTCTGCAACCATCCGTGTAGATATCCGCAGTACGGTAACCTTCAGCCAGCGCCTTCTTAACTGCAATTTCAATGCGCAGTGCGTTCTTTTCGTCATTGAAGGTGTAGCGCAACATCATCGCAGCAGACAGAATGGTCGCCAATGGATTGGCAACATCCTTGCCGGCAATGTCTGGTGCCGAACCGTGGCTGGGTTCATACATACCCTTATTGTTGGCATCCAGTGAGGCCGATGGCAACATGCCGATGGAACCGGTCAGCATCGAAGCCTCATCGGAAAGAATATCGCCAAAGATGTTGCCGGTGACCATCACATCAAACTGCTTGGGCGCACGCACCAATTGCATGGCAGCATTATCAACGTACATATGGCTCAGTTCGACTTCCGGATATTCCTTGGAAATCTCGATCATGACCTGGCGCCAGAGTTCGGTGGCTTCCAGCACATTAGCCTTATCCACAGAGCAGACCTTCTTGTTGCGCTTCATTGCAATCTGGAAAGCGACATGACCGATGCGGCGTATCTCGGACTCGTTATAGCGCATGGTATTGACGCCTTCGCGCTCACCATTTTCCAGCGTCGAGATACCGCGCGGCTGCCCGAAGTAGATATCGCCTGTCAGTTCACGCACGATCATCAGGTCAAGACCCGAAACCACCTCTGGTTTCAAGGTGGAAGCTGACGCCAGTTCTGCATAAAGCAGTGCCGGACGCAGATTGGCAAACAGGTTCAGTTCCTTGCGTATGCGCAGCAAACCGCGCTCTGGGCGCATGTCACGAGGCAGGCTATCGTATTTCCAGTCGCCAACAGCGCCCAACAGGACGGCATCTGCCGCTTTTGCCAGGGCCAGCGTATCGGCAGGCAAAGGATCGCCTGCGGCCTCATAGCCGGCACCACCGATAGGGGCTTCATCCAACTGGAAACCCAAACCCAGCGCCTTCAACACCTTGACAGCTTGGGCGACAATCTCTGGACCTATGCCATCACCTGGCAATACTGCAATTTTCATCATCTCACAAATTTCCGGGAATATTTTTTAGGAATCGTCTCTTGCGTAAAGCTCTCAGTTAAACAACCAGGGCTGGGCGGCTTTGTGCTTAACCTCAAAAGCCTTGATTTGATCAACTTTCTGCAAAGTCAGGCCGATATCATCCAGACCGTTCAACAGACAATGCTTACGGAAGGCGTCGACATCAAAGGAAAAAGACTGGCCACTGGGGCTCACCACCACCTGTTGTTCAAGATCCACCAGCAACTGATAACCTGGATTGGCCTCAACTTCCCTGAACAGGGCATCGACTTCCGCAGCATCCAGCGCGATAGGCAGAATGCCGTTCTTGAAGCAGTTGTTGAAGAAAATATCGGCATAACTCGGCGCAATGATGCAACGGAAGCCATAGTCCAGCAACGCCCAAGGCGCGTGCTCACGACTGGAGCCACAACCAAAATTCTCGCGTGCAAGCAGGATGCTGGCACCCTGATAACGCGGCTGGTTCAGCACAAAGTCCGAGTTCAACGAACGCTTGCTGTTATCCATGCCAGGCTCGCCATGGTCGAGATAGCGCCATTCATCGAAAGCGTTGGGGCCGAAACCGGAACGCTTGATGGACTTGAGGAACTGCTTGGGAATGATGGCATCGGTATCGACATTGGCGCGATCCAACGGTGCCACCAGACCCTCTAGTTTTACAAAAGGTTGCATATGTTTACTTTGTAAGTTATCAATTATTTGGTTGACTTCTGCACTGCTTCACCGGCTTTTTCTAGGTCCTTGCCCACTCCCTCAACGGTGTTGCAACCCGCAAGTGCAAAGGCCGAAATCAGAAGAAGAGTGCTTATTAACTTGATCATCATTTTCCTTTTCTTTCCTCAATAGGTAATTGCTTCAGTTTAATTGCCTGACATCAACGAAATGCCCTGCCACTGCGGCGGCGGCGGCCATCTCCGGGCTGACCAGATGTGTGCGCCCGCCCTGCCCCTGACGCCCCTCGAAATTACGGTTGGATGTGGAAGCACAGCGCTCGCCCGGTTCCAATCGGTCTGCATTCATAGCAAGGCACATGGAACAACCAGGCTCACGCCACTCGAAGCCGGCTTCTGTGAATATCTTATCCAAGCCTTCCTGCTCGGCCTGCGCCTTGACCAGACCGGAACCCGGCACCACCATCGCCAGCTTGACGTTGGCCGCGATCTTTTTTCCTTTGGCAACAGCCGCCGCGGCACGCAAGTCTTCGATGCGCGAATTGGTGCAGGAACCGATAAACACCTTGTCGATCTTGATCCCGGTTATCGGCGTATTCGCTTCAAGACCCATGTATTGCAATGCGCGTTCGATACCGCCGCGTTTGGTAGGATCAGCCTCTTTCGCAGGATCAGGCACAAAGCCGTCAACGCTGGTTACCATTTCCGGGGATGTTCCCCAAGTGACTTGAGGCTGGATGTCTTCCGCCTTCAACTCCACCACGGCATCGAACTTCGCCCCTTCATCACTGTGCAGCATACGCCAGTAGGTAACCGCAGCATCCCATTGTTCAGGCTTGGGCGCATAGGGGCGGCCCTTGACGTAGTCGATGGTGGTATCGTCGACCGCGACCATCCCGGCGCGGGCACCAGCCTCGATTGCCATGTTGCACAAGGTCATGCGGCCTTCCATGCTGAGGCTGCGGATCGCCGAACCGGCAAACTCGATGGCATAGCCGGTGCCACCAGCGGTACCGATCTTGCCGATAATCGCCAGCGCGATATCCTTGGCGGTCACACCCTTGCCCAATTGGCCTTCGACGCGAATCTGCATGGCCTTGGATTTTTTCTGCACCAGACACTGGGTCGCCAGCACATGTTCCACTTCGGAGGTGCCGATACCATGCGCCAGCGCACCAAAAGCGCCATGCGTGCTGGTATGCGAATCGCCACAGACTACAGTCATGCCGGGCAGAGTCGCACCTTGCTCCGGGCCGATGACGTGAACGATACCCTGGCGTGCATCATTCATCTTGAATTCAGTGACGCCAAATTCCGCACAGTTATTGTCCAGCGTTTCCACTTGCAGCCTGGAAACCGGGTCTGCAATGCCATGACTGCGGTCGGTAGTCGGCACATTGTGGTCAGGGACTGCCAACACAGTATTGATACGCCAGATCTTGCGTGCACTCAGCTTCAGGCCTTCAAAGGCCTGCGGGCTGGTGACTTCATGCACCAGATGACGATCGATATAAAGCAGGGCCGTGCCATTTTCTTCTTGCACAACATGTGAATCGAATAATTTGTCGTAAAGCGTTTTTGCCATATCTGCCTATTACTTAGTCTCTAAAATTGCCAAACTGCAATGGAAAATCCGTTATGTTTTTCTTCACGTACGCGATAGCGTCCTGCAGCACATCGCGCTTGGCCCCATTGACGCGCACCGTGTCGCCCTGGATGCTGGCTTGCACCTTCAAGCCTGAATCCTTGATCAGCTTAACGATTTTCTTGGCCAGCTCACTGTCTATGCCTGCCCGGATTTTCAGATCCTGCTTGACCTTGTTACCGGATATCTTCTGTAAATCCTGATGATCCAATCGCTTGCTGCTATCCGGTTCCTTCTTTTCCATACCAGGCAGCAGGATATCCTTGATCTGGTCCAGCTGAAAATCCGAATCACCGAAGAGTGTAATCAGCTTGTCCTTTTCGTTCAGCTCGACATTGGCGCTCGTGCCTTTGAAGTCATAGCGGTTTGCAATCTGACGGCTCGTGACATCAATCGCATTTTTCAAAGCGACCATATCAACTTCAGAACTGATATCAAATGATGGCATCTTAAATTTCCTGTGTTAATGACTGAACACCGGCCACTTGCGACAGTGTGCGAGACAGCAAGCGTCGGTTTAAAAACCAGTCAATCACTCAAAGTGACAAACATAGTCGAGCATCTCGACTGTCTCGATCTCAAAACCGGAATTACCGGGCACCGTGAATTTTTCGCCGGCCTTGTAGGTCTTCCACTCATTCTCACCCTGCAGCTTGACCTTGCAAACGCCGAGATTGATTTCCATCAACTCAGGAGCAACGGTATTAAAAGTCAGGGTGCTTGGGAAAATCACGCCAATAGTGCTGCGCGTACCGTTAGGCAGCAGCACAGTGTGACTGACACATTTGCCATCGAAATAAACGTTGGCTTTCTTTTTGACACTGACATTATCGAATTGCGCCATGCTATACACCCCTAGTTTTTCAAGCTCACAATTATCGCAGAAATCGGGCCCGGCCTCCACTGGCAGGATGCATTGGCAACTCAGACTGACATTATGTGGCAGCACTCATTAGGCAAGGTTCAAGGTGCCGGATTCATATAGCGCAGATGCAACCGCTCAATTTCCTTCAACTGCTCATCTGAAAGTGGCTTATGCCAGGCTGCAATATTCTCCTGCAATTGCTGCATACTGGTGGCGCCAATAATGGTGCTGGTCACGAACCAGCGGTGAAAGACAAAAGACAGCGCCAGTTCAGCTGGACTGAGGCCGTGCTGCCGCGCCAGCGCTGCATAGGCAGCGCTGGCCGGGGCAACGTTAGGCTTCTCATAGCGCTGTGCAAAACCTTTAAACAGACTGGCACGACCAGTGCCACCTTCCAGGTATTTGCCGGTCAGATGCCCAAAAGCAAGGGGGGAATAAGCCAAAAGGCTCAATTTTTCACGGAAACTGATTTCCGCCAGGCCGAATTCAAAACCACGATTGATCAGGTTATAGCAATTCTGGATGCTGGCAATGGTCGGCAGATGATACTCGCGTGAAATACGCAAAAATTCCATAACGCCCCAAGGCTGCTCGTTGGAAACACCGACATGCCGGATCTTGCCCTCTTCAACCAGCTCTGCCAATGCCTGCAATTGCTCGTGGATGCTGACCCATTCACGCTGCACACCCTGCTCGTATTCTTGCCCAGGATCGAACTGGTACTGCCCGAACATGGGCACATTGCGCTCTGGCCAGTGCAACTGATAAAGATCGATGTAATCGGTTTGCAATCGCCTGAGCGAGCCTTCGACCGCCTCACGCAGGTTCTGCCGGTCTATCGCAGTAGGCCCGCCGCGTATCCATTCCAGCTTGCGACGTGGGCCGGCAATTTTAGTTGCCAGGATAATGTTGTCGCGCTGCTGGCGCTTGAGCCAATTACCGACAATAGTCTCGGTACACGCATAAGTGGATGCTTTAGGCGGTACAGGGTACATTTCCGCGGTATCGATGAAATTAATACCGTTCGCCACTGCATAATCCAGCTGCTGATGTGCTTCCGCCTCGGTATTCTGTTCACCATAGGTCATAGTGCCGAGACAGATGGCAGAAACTTGCAGATCGGAATGACCCAATTGACGATATTCCATGATTTCCCCTGATCGCAGGCCATTCACAACCAGCCTGATTAGACAATGACTGGAATATTAACGGTTTGGCAGCGAGACTTCCACGCTCAGCCCGCCCAATTTACCCGAACGGTCAATCACAAGCTGTCCGCCATAGCTTTCCACGATGTCCCGCACGATTGCCAGCCCCAAGCCACTCCCTGGCCTGGATTCATCGGCGCGAAAGCCTCGCACGGTCAGGCGTTCCAACTCATCTTTTTCGCAACCGGGGCCATCATCTTCAATCAGGAATACGACACCATCACAACGCATCACATTAAGCGAAATCTTTTTGCGCGCCCATTTGCAGGCGTTATCCAGCAGATTGCCGAGCAACTCCAGCAAATCCTCCTGATCGCCGGTAAACTGTGCTCCATCCTCGACATGCCAGGCTATCTCCAGTGATTTGTCCGCATGCATAAGTTGTAAAGTCTGCACCAGCAGGTTGATTTCTTCCTGCAGATTAACGCGCTGACCTGGCAATGCATCGCCTATCAGGCGGGCACGCTTGAGCTCACGCTCGACAATGCGGCGCATAGCTTCCGTTGTATCCTGCATGGACTGCCTGACTTCCGGCAAAGCCTTGATTTCAGGCTGATCAACCAGTTGACTCAACACCGCAAGACGCGTTTTCAGCGCATGTGCCAGATTTCCAAGCGCCTCGCGCGAACGCCGTGCCTTTTTGCCCATGGTCGTCAAGAGGCGATTAAGCTCTGTAATGACTGGCGCAATCTCGGCGGGTCCCAACATCTCGACGCGATCGATTTCTCCCCGCTCCAGCCTTGCCATACTGGTTCGCAAGGTTTTCAACGGTTCCAGCTCATTACGCACGATCAGGTACTGGACCAGCAACAGGATAATCAATATTGCAGCAGAAACTGCACCATACAACCACTGAAACTGTCGCAAACCGGCATTGAAGACCTTGAGGTCCTCAGCAACTGTAATACCAATCAGCTTGTCCTGCTTCAGATATCCACGCGTAACAGACAACAGACTCTGATTGTCAGGCCCAGCAATGGGCAAACGCACTTCAACACCGGCATTGACCTCCGGAATCAGCAGGTCCTTATCCCACAGCGACCTGGACACGTATTGCTGTCCATCAAGTTTGATGACGAAATAATGCCCAGAGAACGGGCGTTGATAAACCGTACTGATGCGTTTGGTATCTATCGACAGATTTCCCGCCGCATCAATCTGCAAACCTGCAAGCAAGCTCTCACTGTCCTGCACAAGACGACTGGCCACCTGATTCTCAGTCAGATACCGGATTGCATAACTCGCAATTGCCCATTGCACAATCAACAGACCTACCAGGCTCAATGCCAGCCCCCAGGAAAGACGGCCACTCAGCGATTTCACGGGGAATGCCTGGTTCCAAAAATGTAGCCTTGTCCACGCTTGGTCTGAATTAGGTCTGGACCTATTTTTTGACGCAGGCGGTTGACATAGACTTCCATGACATTGCTGTCCTTGTCGCTGTCATAATCGTAGACATGCTCAGCCAGACGGCTCTTGGAAAGTACCTGCCCAGGGTTCAGCATGAAGTAGCGCAAAAGCCGGTATTCTGTACCAGTCAGCTCATCGCGATTGCCGTTCTGGTCTATCAAACACTGACGCTCTTCATCGAGCGTAAGGCCTTCGACCGTCAACGGACCGACCGGGGCACCCTGGCTACGTTTTAGAACTGCTCCTATACGCGCCAGCAATTCCTCCACTTGAAACGGCTTGCCGATATAGTCATCGGCACCGGCCTTGAAACCCTCGACCTTTTCCTGCCAGCTGTCACGCGCTGTGAGAATCACCACCGGCACCTTGTTGCCCCGGCTGCGCCAATTGGTCAGCACAGTCAATCCCGGGCGCTTTGGCAAACCCAGATCCAATACGATCAGATCATATGGCTCGATATCACCCAGACCCTCGGCATCGATTCCATCGACAGAAAGATCTACGGCGTAGCCTGCCTGTTGCAGTGCACTACGCACTTGCGGGCCCAGGGTTTCGTCATCTTCTACCAACAACAATCGCATTCCAGGAAACCTTTATTCATCGATCTCGATTTTAATAATCTCGCCCGTTTTGGCGTTAAAATTCAATTCCCACACCACACCTTTTCCATCCAGAATCTCTACTTCGTAGATGTATAGACCGGTCTTCCTGCTCCGTTCCAGCTCTGTTTCCAATATATCCCCAGATTTGGTCGAGCGTGCAATTTCAACTATCTTTTCCAGAGGTAGTATTTCCCCTGCCGCTTGCAATTTACGTGCCTCCGTGTGGCCGATATCTTCACCAGCTTTTGCAGAAACTGTAAAAAGCATTAGAAAAACAGCCGCCATCCCGGCCATAAAGGCTACTTTCAACTTGAACATACTGTTTTGCATAAATGCTGGGGAATTCCTTTTGAAAAGCAGTGTTAGAAGTTGATTCAACAGAGTGAGAACCGCTACCAGCATCACCCCGCTTAAAAATATAAACGCGAGTGTGGCATTAAACAACCACAACAATACCTTCGCGACTGATCCTTTCCAGGAAATAGACCATTTCGCAACCCGTTTCGTGAGATAAACCATCTGCATAAGCATGATTGCTCCATTGAGGACTTAACAGCTGCCAGTCTAGAAAAGCAATCTGAATTCAAGCTTAAATTGATAACTGCTCAATCATGAAAGTTTCAGCCATAAAAAAAGCGGCACCCTAAGTGCCGCTTTTTAATTACCCAGCCAACAATATTATGACTACTTGCGTCGCTTATCGAGATTAGCTGCAATCCGCATACGCAAGGCATTGAGTTTGATGAAGCCGCCGGCATCCTTCTGATCATAAGCACCGGCATCATCCTCAAATGTGGCGATAGTCGGATCGAACAATGAGTCTGTCTTGCTGTCGCGACCGACTACAATGACATTGCCCTTGTACAGTTTGACGCGCACAAAGCCATTTACGGTCTTTTGTGTGTGATCAATCAGTGTTTGCAATGCCACGCGTTCAGGACTCCACCAGTAGCCGTTGTATACCAGGTTGGCATAACGCGGCATCAGATCATCCTTCAAATGCGCCACTTCACGATCCAGCGTCAGTGACTCGATCGCACGGTGCGCTTTCAGCATGATGGTACCACCTGGCGTTTCATAACAACCACGCGACTTCATGCCGACGTAGCGGTTCTCAACCAAGTCCAGCCGGCCTATGCCATGCTTGCCACCCAGTCTGTTCAGCTCGGCCAGCAGTTCATGCGGCGCCATCTTCTTGCCATTGAGTGCGACAGGATCGCCATTGGCGTATTCGATATCCAGGTATTCGGCCGCATCCGGAGCCTTTTCCGGACTTACCGTCCAGCGCCACATATCTTCCTCAGCTTCAGCAGCCGGGTTCTCCAGGTGACGGCCTTCGTAGGATATGTGTAGCAAGTTGGCATCCATGGAGTATGGACTGCCGCCTTGCTTGTGTTTCATCTCGACAGGAATGCCATGCTTTTCAGCATAGGCCAGTAATTTCTCACGGCTAAGCAAATCCCACTCGCGCCACGGGGCGATGACCTTGATATTAGGATTCAACGCATAGGCGCCCAGTTCGAAACGCACCTGGTCGTTACCTTTGCCGGTCGCGCCATGGGAAATCGCATCAGCTTTCGTTTCACGAGCAATTTCAATCAGGCGCTTGGCGATCAATGGTCGTGCGATAGAAGTGCCGAGCAGATATTCACCTTCATAGACGGTATTGGCGCGGAACATCGGGAAAACAAAATCGCGCACAAACTCTTCACGCAGGTCGTCTATGTAGATTTCCTTGATACCGAACTTCTTTGCTTTTTCGCGTGCCGGTTCCAATTCCTCACCCTGACCGATGTCAGCGGTAAAAGTCACCACTTCACATTGATAGGTATCCTGCAACCATTTCAGGATGACAGAAGTATCAAGGCCACCTGAATAGGCCAGCACAACTTTTTTTACATCACTCATTGCTTAACTTTTCCTAATAGTAAATATTCCATCAAGGCTATCTGCATATGGCAGTTCCAGCTCCAGCATCACTTCACGAAATGGGCCATCACTAAACAGGCTGTATGCAAGCCATTGTTACTTGCTCACTTTCCCCAACAAAAGGTACTCCATGAGCGCCTTTTGCGTGTGAAGGCGATTCTCCGCCTCATCCCAGACAACGGACTGCTTGCCATCAATGACTTCTGCCGCAACTTCTTCGCCACGATGCGCTGGCAGGCAATGCATGAACAAGGCGTCTTCGGCAGCCACTTTCATCATGTCGGCGTCTACCTGCCAATCGGCAAAGTCGCGCATGCGCTCTTCGTTCTCAGCCTCAAAACCCATGCTGGTCCAGACGTCGGTCGTCACCAGGTCAGCGCCACGTGCAGCTTCCATCGGGTCAGCGAATTCTTCATAGTGAGCATTGCCATAAAGACCGGCGCGTTCCTGCTCAACTTCATAGCCGGGCGGTGTGGAAACATGCACATTGAAATCAAGCACTTCTGCCGCCTGCAGCCATGTGTTGCAGACATTGTTGGAATCGCCAATCCACGCCACCGTTTTGCCCTGTATCGGGCCACGATGCTCAATATAGGTATAGATATCCGCCAGTATCTGGCATGGATGATATTCATTGGTCAGGCCGTTGATGACCGGCACGCGCGAATTCTCGGCAAAACGCTCGATGATCTCCTGCTCGAAAGTACGGATCATGACAAGATCGCTCATGCGCGAAATGACCTGCGCCGCGTCTTCCACCGGCTCGCCACGACCAAGCTGCGAGTCACGCGTATTCAGGTAAATGGCAGAGCCGCCAAGCTGCTGCATACCGGCCTCAAATGACAGGCGCGTACGTGTGCTGGCCTTTTCGAAAATCATGACCAGGGTACGGTCGACCAATGGCCAATACTGCCGGTAGGCCTTGAATTGTGCCTTGATCCAGCCTGTACGCTCAAAAATGCAGTTGAGCTCGTCGCGGTTCAAGTCATTGAATTGTAGAAAATGTTTGATAGCCATAATTTATTACTTTTGGTTATAGGGTGCTGCCTACTCGCTTAAAAAGCTCTTGATCAGCGGAGCCAGGGCTTGTACAAGCTGAGCTGCCTCGTCCTGGCTTATGATCAGTGGCGGCAGCAATCTGATGACATTATCAGCAGTCACGTTGATCAGCAATTTTTGCTCCAGCGCACGCGCGACCAGCTCGCCACATGGCCTGTCGAGCTGAACACCTATCATCAAGCCGGCATTGCGTATGGTTTGCACACCTGACACACCTGCCAGCTCCGTCCGCAACTGATCGCAAATCCAGTTACCAGCAAGATCGGCATGTTCACGCAGCTTATCCTGCTCAATGGTTTGCAGTGTTGTCAGCCCGGCAGTACATGCAAGGGGATTACCGCCGAAAGTCGAACCATGCTTGCCATAGGTAAACACTTCCGCAGCCGGGCCCTTAGCGAGGCATGCACCGATAGGTACGCCAGAGCCCAGTCCTTTGGCCAGCGTCATCACGTCTGGCACGATATCGGTATGCTGAAAGGCAAACCAGGTACCGGTACGCCCGATGCCGCTTTGCACTTCATCCAGCATCAATAGCCAGTCATGCGCATCACAAATTTCACGCAAGCCGCCCAGATAGCCTTTAACATCATGCGGGATATTGATACCGCCCTCACCCTGAACCGGCTCGACAAGAATCGCCACTACGTTCGGATTCCGCGACGCCACCTGCCTGACAGCCTCCAGATCATCGAAAGGCACACGAATAAATCCGCTGACCAAAGGCTCAAAGCCAGCCTGCACCTTGCGATTGCCGGTCGCAGAAAGGGTTGCCATGGTACGGCCATGGAATGCTTTTTCCATGACGATAATTTCCGGATTCTCTATACCCCGGTTATGGCCGTGCAACCGTGCCAGCTTGATGGCGGCTTCATTCGCCTCGCATCCGGAATTGCAGAAAAAAACGCGATCCATGCCGGAAATTTCAGCAAGCTTATCCGCCAGTTGGGCCTGCTCCTTGATGCGATAGATGTTGGACACATGGATGAGCCTGGCCACCTGCTCAGAAATGGCTTTAACCAGCCGGGGATGTCCATGCCCCAACCCATTGACGGCCACACCGGCCAAGGCATCAAGATATTTATTTCCCTGTTCATCCCATAACCAGACCCCCTCACCCTTAACAAAAGTGACGGGCTGTCTGCCATAGGTATTCATCAAATGATCTGACATGTTCTTCGTACTCTAAAAATAAAAATGCAAACGGCGGCCCCAGCCGCCGTTTGCAGCATGGGTATTTCTGCTACAGGCCGACAGCAGCCTTGTGTGTTAAACCATTAGCCATGAAAAACAACATGGGAATGGACAGCATGGTATTGGTTCGCGAAGCCAGGAACGCCACACGGCGAGCCTTGGCCTTGACTTCATCGGTGGCCGCCACCAACCCCAGAATTTTTTTCTGGTTCGGCCAGATCAACACCCAGACATTAAACAGCATGATGGTACCCAACCATGCACCAATACCAATTCCCGCATAAGCAGGATCAAACATGAATGCATGGGTAAAATTGGCACCCAGCATCGCCGCGCCAGCAAACCATGTCACCAACGCCGCCCAGCGAAACCATAGCAGAGCCCTGGGGGCCACATGCTTGGAAATTCCGGCCGCTGTGCCATCTGCAGTCGCATCCTTCATCGCCGGTACCTGAACGAAATTAAAGTAATACAGCAAACCTATCCAAGTGATGCCTGCCATAAAATGCACCCAACGAAAAATCCCATCCAGCAAGAAGTCCATATCACACCCCCGCCAAAATAAAGTTCTTCAGAAACAAAAACAAAACCAGTGTTAACACAAGTCCTGAGACTATTGTTCCCAATATCGAATCCAGCGGGTTCTTCATGGATTTATTCTCCTTTGTTGAAATTCGCGCTTGCTTAAAATTGTTTTATATCAACAGACCTGAGCGTAGCTTAAAACTATCGATTAATCAAGGATTACGCCCGGTTTCATCAAGTTTTTGAAATCCAGCTACATCAGGCTTTTCGGCAAAAGTGGTTTATTAAAAACACACTTTCGGGCAAAATTCCACGTTTGGTCAAAACTGCAATCAAAATCCCAGTTTTCGATTTTCGATATTTGTTTTATGGCTTCCATTGCATCACTTAATCCTGTTTCCCAAACCTCAAGCGGACTGACGGCACAATTGCCAGTTGCCTGGTACACCGACCCTGCCATTTATGCGCTGGAACAGCAGCACTTGTTTCCGCATGCCCCTAAATACGCAGGCCACGAACTAATGGTGCCAAATCAAGGAGATTTTCGCGCACTGGAATGGATGAATGACGCCAAGGCACTGATCAATAATGGCAATGCCATCGAACTGATCAGTAATATCTGCCGTCACCGGCAAGCCATCATGTTGAACGGGCAAGGCAACACACGCCACATCGTCTGCCCCCTGCATCGTTGGACCTATAACCTGGAAGGCGAACTGATGGGCGCGCCACATTTTGAACAGAACCCGTGCATGCACCTTAACAGGACAAGCCTGCAAAACTGGCATGGGCTGCTGTTCGACAGCAAACGCGATGTCATCAAGGATTTGTCACAACTGGGCGCCTGCCAGGATCTCAACTTCACCGGATACCAGCTCAACCGTGTCATGATCGAGGAATACGACTTCAACTGGAAGACCTTTATTGAAGTCTATCTTGAGGACTACCACGTAGGGCCATTCCATCCAGGCCTTGACCGCTTCGTCGATTGCGGAGACCTGAAATGGCAGTTCGGCGAATGGTACAGCGTACAAACGGTAGGTATCAAGGAAGCACTACGCAAGCCCGGGTCCCCAATCTACAAGAATTGGCAGGAACAGGTATTGCAATATGGCAACAAGCAGCTGCCGCGCCATGGCGCCATCTGGATGGTGTATTACCCATTCCTGATGATTGAGTGGTATCCGAATGTGCTGGTGGTTTCTCATATTATTCCCCGCGGAGTGGATGCCTGTACCAATGTCGTTGAATTCTATTATCCGGAAGATATTGCCCTGTTTGAGGAAGAGTTCGTCAAGGCACATCAGGCGGCCTACAATGAAACAGCAATTGAGGATAAGGAAATCTGCGAGCGCATGCATCAGGGACGCCAGGCCCTGTACAAGCAGGGGGAAGATGAACGTGGCCCTTACCAGCACCCCATGGAAACCGGCATGGAGCATTTCCACCTCTGGATACGTCAACAGCTTGAGCCTCACCTAGTAAAAAGCGCTCCTTGAAACTTCCGCGATTGACCATCAATAGACCGGGCAGCCTGTGGATGTTGGTGGCAGCGCTTTTCTTTGCCATCATGGGCACACTGGTCAAGATTGGCAGCGAAACCTTCACCAGCCCGGAACTGGTGTTCTATCGATCATTCTTTGGGCTGATATTCATTTTTGTGCTGGCCAGAAGACAAAACCTGCAACTAAAAACTCCGGTATTAGGAAAGCAGCTGACCAGATCGATTCTGGGCTTTGTATCGCTGGTCATGTTCTTTTATGCCCTCAGCCAGTTACCTCTGGCTACGGCAGTCACCCTGAATTACACCTCGCCCCTGTTCATGGCAATATTCGCACCCTTCATGCTAAGGGAGCGTCCCCGCGCCATTCTCCTGGTCGCGATCATACTGGGCTTCATCGGTGTCACCCTGCTGTTGAAACCCAGCTTGCACGCTGACGAACTGATCGCGGGCACCATCGGCCTCTTGTCAGGACTGACTGCAGGCATCGTCTACGTCCATGTCACCCTGCTTGCGCGTGCGGGCGAACCGGACTGGCGCACGGTGTTCTATTTCACACTGGTTTGCACGGTCGGTGCCGGTCTGTGGATGCTGCTGCATCACTTCAGCGCGGTCTCCTGGAAAGACATACCGCTACTTCTCGGTCTGGGCGCATCTGCCACCATTGCCCAGTTTGCCATGACGCGCGCCTACCGCACCGGCAATCATCTGGTAGTTGGCAGTCTGGCCTATACAACGGTGCTGCTTGCCAGCTTGTTCGGCATCCTCCTGTGGAACGAGACCCTGTCTGCTGACCGTTGGCTGGCTGTAGGACTGATTGTGCTTGGCGGCATCATCAGCATTCGCGCAACCCCCAGATAAATTCAGATGCTAATCTGATTGTAAACAGCAGCTTATGCTGGACATTTGCATGACGTGGGCTTACGCTTGCCTTCCTGCGTTAAAAACGCGCCAATTTCAGACGATGACAACTGCCATAAAACGATTGCGCCAATTTATGCTTGCTGCTCTAAACTTCGCGCCGGCCGCGCTAGGCTGCCTGATGCTGGGCGGCTGCATGGGTGCACCGATTGCCCAGCAGCTACTGTCATCTGTGGTGATGCACGGCGCCGACAACATCATGGCCGATGCCTACGAGGCACAGCAACGTGAGGCGATGAATAACCGGGTTCTGCACGACGCTGCGCCCGATGAATACTGGGCCAGCTTCGTCAGTGCCGGCTTCGAAAAAATCACCCCGGTCGAGGAACCCTTGCCAGTCGCAGAAGAAAGTACAGAGAAACCGGCACTGCCCGCTACGGTTATGGCTACGATACAAACATCGCCTTTTGTACGGGTAGAAGTCTGGAACATGCTGGTGGGTGAGGAGAAGTTATCGGTGCTCGAGCGGGCATATGCACTGGGGAATGTCGAACTACCGCCGAGAGAAGACTGGGCGGAGTTACGCGTGGCCATTGGCGCCATGCCAGGCAAAGAAGATCAGCCCATCGTCTTTCTGGTGCCGCCAGGCCTTGGCAAACTCCAGAGCGGCCAGGAAACGATCATTGAACTCGACCAGGCCGGCGACCTGAACATTGCCCGTTACGCGGCATATTAGTCTGCAGTTCTTTTTCCAATCAAGGGTCTATCAGACCGGAGCGCATGGCTATCAGGGCAATTTCAGCCGAGTTGTTGGCGTTCAGTTTCTGCTTGATATTGTATAGATGCGTACCGACCGTTCTGGGTGACAGGCATAGTGTCTCCGCAATGTCATTTGTGGTTTTACCCTTGGCAAGCGCCATGAACACTTCAAACTCGCGGTCAGACAATATATCCACTGGATTCTGCTCTCCGGATAGTTGCTGGATGGCCATCTGTTGCGCGACACTAGCTTCCAGATAGCGCTTGCCACCTGCCACTGTCCTGATGGCCTTGATCAACTCCTCCGCCGCACTGCGCTTGGTCAGATAACCCATAGCACCCGCATTGAGCACCCGTTTGGGATGCACCGAATCCTCATGCGCACTGAGCACCAGAATACGGGCATTGCTTTCTTTTGCCATGATGCGCTCTATAGCCTCCAAACCACCAATACCGGGCATGGTAATGTCCATGACGACCACATCCGGATGATGTTCCATATAGAGCTTGACGCCCTGCTCTCCGCTCTCCGCCTCAGCTACCACCTTGATATCTGGTGCTGACTCCAGCAGCATCTTGAAACCCATGCGAACCACTGCATGGTCATCGACCAGCAACACGTTTACTTGGCTCATGCGCGCTGACCTTTCGGAATATTAATGCGTATCGTTGTGCCCTTATTGAGTTCGGAATCCATATTGAAAGTACCTTGTAGCGCCTGCACCCGCTCGCGCATGCCCAGCAGCCCGAAGTGCCGACTATGATCCACTTTACAGAAATCCATTCCAGCACCGTTATCCTTGATTACCAATTGCAGTTCCCCCGATTTGCTTACTTCCAGCCTGATTTCAATCTGGCTGGCTTTCGAGTGTTTCAAGGCATTATTGACTGCCTCTTGTACCACCCGATAAATATTAATATTAACGGACTCGCCAAACCCGTTCACCTCACCCTTGGTCGTCAACTTCACCTTAAGCTCAGGATGCTGCTGCTGGTATGTGGAGACCAGATCACCCAAAGTTTCCGACAAACCCAGATTGTCCAGCGAGCCTGGACGTAGCTGCCGGATGATGTTGTGCATTCCGTCGTAAATATGATTCGCTGCGGAGACAATAGTTTTCGCATTTGATGCCACATCCGGCATTTTTTCTTCGGTCTTGTTTGAAATGCCAACAGCAAAAGTTTTAACCGCCGTCACATACTGACCCAGTTCATCATGTAACTCGCGCGCAAGACTGCGACGCTCTTCTTCAATATGCCGTTGGATCAAATGCGTTAACTGCCGATTCTCTTCCAACTGCTTCTCGGCTTCCTCAGCCTGTTTGCGCTCCGTGATATCCCGCATGCTGCAAATATCACCTATCACCACTCCAGTGACGGGGTCGACCAGCGGTGCAGCGGAAATTGAAACATCAATGATACGACCATCGCGCGCCTGACGTTGCGAATCGTGATTCTCAACCTTGCGGCCGGCATTGATTTCGCGCAGGTTCTCTTCCAGATCGGCTTTCTGGCTGACCGGCGTCAACAGGGAAACCGATTTGCCAATAATGTCTTCCGGCGCATAACCGAACATGCGTTGCGCCGCCGGGTTCCAGAACGAGATGTTGCCATCCAGGTCATGAATCATGATGGCATCAGCGGTTTGCTTGACAATGAGTGCCAGTCGACGGCTTTCTTCCGTACTAGTCTGCATGGATTCACCCATGCGATTGAAATTTTGTGCGATACGGGCAAATTCCGGCAGTTCGAAATCCGGCAGTCGCGTACTCAAATCACCCTGCTCCATTTTGTTCATCGCCTGCAGCATGGGCTGCAAAGGCTTGAGCCAGCGGCCCAGCATCCAGTAGACCATGCCGTTGAGCAGAATGAAGAATACGGTACCCACCCAAAACAGGTCCAGCATATTGACCCAGGCTTCGCGGATTGAACCTATAGGTGCAGGTTCGACCACTAGCGTGCCAAACTGTATCTCACGGGTAACGGAAGGTTCACTGGGGTCCAGCACTGCAATGAACCAGCGTGGCGGGCTGACTTCAGACCGATAAATGGAAAGCGGGGACTGATACAGCAAGTTGCCCTGCAAGTCATAGAGCGAAATACGTGTGCCGCGCACATGTTTCAGGTGTTCCAGAAAACGCTGCATCACGACATGCGTATAACCCCAGGATGGATTCTGCTCAGAACTGATAATGACGGTATCGAGCAGCTGCACGGTAACCCGCGTCGAGGCTTCAATCCCCTCCTGCGTTGAGGTACGCAAGCCTTTGATTACAACAAAAGCGACTGCCGCCATGAAGATCAGCATGACCACGGTAATCAGCAAATTCAGTCGAAAACGCAAACTCATGGAATGACACTTAATTGATTCAGATAGGCCACATTATGATACAGAACTGAAAAACTCCAATTGCCTGATTTGATTTCGTCGCTTTCCCTTCAAGTAAACATAGTAAAAGGCGACTCCGTCATGTCTGCTGGCCTCGAAACCTGCACAGATATGCGGTGTCAAATGTCTATCAGCCACTGCAGGGTCTATAATCCTTTTGTCCGAGTAAAACCTACCCAGCCATGACGATCAGGGAGCAGATCATGAAAAACTCACCACTCATTGCCCTCTCACTTATTACCGTGCTCATGTCGGGTTGCGCCACCACAACCAGCCCCAGCGCTTCCGGTGTCGAACGCAAGCAGTTCATGATGCTCTCAGAATCGCAAGTCGTCAGCATGTCGACAGAAAGTTACCTGGCAACACTGCAGGAAGCCAGCAAGAAAAAAACCCTCAACACTAACACCACACAACTTGCACGTGTGCGCAACATCTCGCAAAAACTCATCCAGCAGACCATGCACTTCCGCAAGGATGCCCTGAACTGGAAGTGGGAAGTGAATGTAGAGAAAAATGACCAGGTCAATGCCTATTGCATGCCTGGCGGCAAGATCATGGTGTATACCGGCCTCATGGATAAACTGAAAGTGACGGACGACGAACTCGCTGCTGTTATTGGCCACGAGATCGCACACGCTCTGCGCGAACATGGGCGTGAACGCATGTCGATCGCCTACGCGCAGCAGGCCGGACTGCTCGGACTCGCCGTGCTGGCCGGCACGTCGAAAAACCAGAACGCAGCAGCTGTTGGTGTGCAGGCAGCTGCGCTCGGTACCACGCTATTCTTCGCCCTGCCAAACAGCCGTGAACAGGAACGGGAAGCCGACCGCATCGGCCTGGAGCTCTCCGCACGCGCCGGCTACAACCCCAATGCTGCCGTCACATTGTGGCAAAAAATGGGGCAACAGAGCAGCAGCGCGCCTCCTGAGTTCCTCAGCACCCACCCATCCAATCAGGCCCGTATCAATGAACTGAAGGGCATGATTCCGGCTGTGATGCCGCTATATCAGGCAAGCAAGAAATAACGCCGCCTTGTTCAAGCCCAGCAAGATGCAGGTAACAAATCTGCCAGTTCGTCTTTTCGCTTACCCTGAGACGCGAGGCCCAGTTCAAGCCATTGATTATTTTTTGTTTTAATCGCGCACTCTTAATTGCTGCAACGGCTTTGTTTCGACCAGGGCGAACTTTCCTAGTAAAATATCGGTTTTACTATTGTCATCATTTGAGAAAGCATCATGAGCGATTTGCAAAGCACCATCGAAGCGGCATTTGAAAACCGCGCCAACATCACCCCTGCCAATGTTGAACCGAAAGTTAAAGATGCAGTGTTCACAGTGCTTGAGCAGCTAAATAACGGTATATTGCGTGTCGCCAGCCGCAAAGGCGACAGCCAGGAGTGGGAAACCCACCAGTGGATCAAGAAGGCAGTACTGTTATCTTTCCGTCTGGAAGACAATGTCCTGATGGATGATGGCGTCACCAAATATTTCGACAAGGTGCCGCCCAAGTTTGCAGACTATAGCGAAGCCGACTTCAAGGCTGGTGGCTTCCGTGTAGTACCAAATGCCATCGTGCGCCGCGGCTCGTTCATCGGCAAGAATGCAGTCCTGATGCCTTCTTACGTCAACATTGGCGCTTATGTTGATGAAAACACCATGGTCGACACTTGGGCCACCGTAGGCTCATGCGCACAGATCGGCAAGAACGTTCACCTTTCAGGTGGCGTCGGTATTGGCGGCGTGCTGGAACCGGTACAGGCAGGCCCGACCATCATCGGTGATAACTGCTTTATCGGCGCACGCTCGGAAGTGGTCGAGGGTGTCGTAGTTGAAGATAACTGCGTGATTTCCATGGGTGTTTACATTGGCCAATCCACCAAAATCTACGACCGCGAAACTGGCGAGGTTTTCTATGGCCGCGTCCCAGCGGGTTCCGTTGTCGTCAGTGGCAACCTGCCATCAAAGGACGGCAGCTACAGCCTCTATTGTGCAGTCATCGTCAAAAAAGTCGATGCAAAAACCTTGGGCAAAGTCGGCATCAACGAGTTACTACGCGGCATCTAAGTAATCGTCGATAATTCGACAGCCCCGTTACAAGTCCAACAACACCCGCCCAGGCGGGTGTTGTCATTTCCAGCACCAGGAAACCCAGATTTAACTATATCTCATTGTATTTAAATGAAATTATTGCAATAAACACAACGAACCGCGTAGTGGTACAGAAGTTGCGGCTTAAGAGCCATGAAACACCTGAACAAGGAGCGGCTCGATTCATGATCGCCAACTTCAACACCCTCATCGTCTGGCTCGCCATGCCGGCCATTATCGTACTCGCGGTATGGGCAGGCTATAGCTACAAGAAACGTAGCATATCTGTCTATGGGCACCCGAATGGCAATCAGCATTCACTGGAGGATCTGGGTGGTGATTTGAATCGCATTGCGACAACCGATGCCCTGACTCAATTACCTAACCGCAACGCTTTCAGACAACATCTGGAAGCCGGCATCCGCCGCTGCAAAAGACTCAACAACACGCTGGCCGTGGCATTCATAGATCTCGACGATTTCAAGCCGATCAACGACGATTTCGGGCATCACGTGGGAGATGAGGTTCTGCAAATGGTCGCCAAACGTTTGAATGCAGCAGTGCGCCACTGTGACTTGGTAGGTCGCATCGGCGGCGATGAATTTCTCGCCCTGATTGAAGACATCAAATCCAATCAGGATATCGTCACCATTGTCGAACGCATCATTGATTCCCTGCGCGAGCCCTTCTACGTCAACCATCATGAACTGCGTGTATCGGCCTCAGTAGGTATCGCAATATACCCGCGCGACGGCAAAATCGATCGACTACTGATAGCCGCCGATTCTGCGATGTACCATGCCAAGAGCGCAGGCAAGAACCAGTTCCGCTTTTATGATGCAGAGATGGATCTTGCTTCGGACCGCCTGCTTGAAGTGCAAAGAGATTTGAAAGTTGCGCTGGAACGAAACGAGTTCGAGCTTTATTACCAGCCAAAGGTCGACAGCAAAACCTACTCACTTGCTGGTGTAGAAGCCTTGCTGCGCTGGCAACACCCGACAAAGGGCTGGATTACGCCCAGCATCTTCATCCCGGCAGCAGAGCGTTTTGGCCTGATGAACCAGATCAGCCATTGGGTGGTTGAAGAAAGCTGCAGGACACTGCATCGCATGCGCAGCATGGGAATCCATCTGCAGATTTCAATCAACCTTTCAGCCCAGCAATTTCGTAATCCGGACATGGTGACTAATGTGCTGGAAGTACTTAAACGTTTTGACCTGCCCAATTCCTGCCTGATGTTTGAAGTACATGAAGCTAATGGCCTGGTGAATCAGGAGCCTTTCCATGCACGCCTCGAGGAATTCAGTGAAGCCGGCATCGATGTCGCCATGGATGGGTTTGGCACAGGCAGTTCGACCATTGCCGGCTTGCAAAAGCTTAAAGTGAATCAGCTCAAGCTGGATCCATCCATCACCAACAACCTGATTACCGATAAAAAATCCTATGAGATTACAGATGCCCTGATCCGTTTCGCCCATGCCCTGGATCTCTCAGTAATCGCACAAGGAGTGGAAACTGAAGCACAGCGTCAGGCGCTGACCGACCTCGATTGCGACCAGTTACAGGGTTACCTCTTTGGTCGACCAGTCCCGGATGGAAGACTACCGCAATTGGTCAGGCAGATTTCCGCAATGCAGAAATAGACTGATCATTGACCGGCCTTACATTGGCCAGAGCTCAATTTACGCCCCTCAAGTATCTCGGCCCCGAGCTAGCTGTTAGAATGGCGTTTTGTTCCGCAATGCAAATACCAATGAAGCTTTACGGCATCCCCAATTGCAACACCGTAAAAAAAGCCCGCACTTGGCTGGATCAACACGGCGTCAGTTATGAATTCCATGATTTCAAGAAACAGGGCATCGATGCTGCCACGCTTGAAAACTGGCTCAAGCAGACTTCCTGGGAAAAACTTGTCAATCGTGCCGGCATGACTTGGCGCGGCCTTGATGATCAAACCAAATCTGGCGTTATCGACAATGCGTCCGCCATCAAGTTGATGATGGAAAAAACCTCGGTTATCAAGCGGCCGGTACTGATCAAGGATGGCGCCCTGTTCTGCCTGGGCTTCGATGAATCCACCTACGGAAAGCTGCTTTAACATGTCAAAAACACTGGAACTCGCCAAAGACCTGATTGCCCGCCGTTCGAATACACCGGAAGATGCCGGCTGCCAGGAAGTCATGATCAATCGTCTGGAACCCTTGGGCTTCAAAGTGGAGCGCATGCGTTTCGGCGATGTCGATAATTTTTACGCACGCCGCGGCAACAGCGGCCCGCTGTTGGTGTTCGCCGGCCACACCGATGTAGTGCCGACCGGCCCTGTGGAAAAATGGCATACGCCGCCATTCGAACCCACTATCAAGGATGGCATGCTCTACGGCCGCGGCGCTGCCGACATGAAAACCTCCTGCGCCGCTTTCATCACCGCCATCGAGGAATTTGTTGCGCAACATCCGCAGCATCCAGGCTCCATCGGCCTGCTCATCACCTCGGACGAGGAAGGCATTGCCATCAATGGCACGGTCAAGGTCGTTGAAGCGCTGAAAGCACGCAACGAGCATTTCGACTACTGCATCGTCGGCGAGCCTACCTCCAACAAGGTGGTCGGCGACATGATCAAGAACGGCCGCCGCGGCTCCCTTTCCGGCAAGTTGACGGTCAAGGGCGTACAGGGCCACATCGCCTACCCGCATCTGGTGAAAAACCCGATCCACATGGTCGCGCCGGCCATCAAGGACATGGTGGAAACCGTCTGGGACAAGGGCAACGAATACTTCCCGCCGACCTCTTGGCAGATCTCCAACATGAACGGCGGCACCGGTGCCACCAACGTCGTGCCGGGAGAAGTCGATATCCTGTTCAACTTCCGCTTCTGCCCCGAGCTGGATGGGCAAGGCAGCACGGAACAGAACCTGAAGGCGCGCGTACACGCCATTCTGGACAAGCACGCACTCGACTACGACCTCGAATGGGAATATTCACCGCCCTACATCACCCCGCGCGGTGAGCTGGTAGAAGCCATCAGCAAGGCGATCGAAGAATCCTACGGCGTCACGCCGGAGCTTTCCACCACCGGCGGCACCTCGGACGGCCGCTTCATTGCTGATATCTGCAAACAGGTCATCGAATTCGGCCCGCTCAATGCCACCATCCACAAACTCAACGAATGCGTTGCCGTGGCTGATATCGAGCCGCTGAAAGACACCTACAAGCGCACACTGGAAAAACTGCTGAAATGATGCACTACCCAAAAATCACCGAAGAGCTCCTCAGCATCCGCGACTGGCTGCGCTTTACCGTCAGTCGCTTTGAAGATTCCAGCATCTTTTTCGGTCATGGTACGGACAATGCCTACGACGAAGCTGTCTGGCTGGTCATGAGCGCCCTGCATTTGCCGCTGGATACGCTGGATAATTTCATCGATGCGCGCATCACGGAGAGCGAACGCAAGCATCTGGCACACCTGATCGAGCGACGCATCACCGAGCATGTGCCGACCGCCTATCTGCTGCGCGAAGCCTGGCTCCGTGGCTTCAAGTTCTATGTCGATGAACGCGTCATCGTGCCACGCTCCTTCATCGCCGAACTGCTCGATGACGGCCTCAGCCCCTGGATTGAATTCCCGGAAATGATCCAGAGCGCTGCCGATATCTGCACCGGTAGCGGATGCCTCGGCGTACTTTTGGCAAATGCCTTCCCGGATGCGGAAATCGATGTAGTGGATATTTCACCTGATGCCATTGCCGTCGCCAATATCAATATCCGCAACTACGGCTTGCAGGATCGCGTCACCGCTGTCGAGTCTGACATGTTCAAGGCACTACAAGGCAAGCGCTACGACCTCATCATCAGCAATCCGCCTTATGTCGACGCACCATCAATGGCGGAGTTGCCCATGGAATACCGAAATGAACCACAAATCGCACTGGGCAGCGGCGAGGCAGGCCTGGATCATACGCACACCCTGTTGCGGGAAGCCGCAAGCCACCTGAATGACGGTGGCCTGTTGGTCGTGGAGATCGGCCACAACCGCGATGCATTGCTGGAAGCCTATCCGGAGACACCATTCACATGGCTGGAAGTAGAATCCGGCGACCAGTTTGTTTTTCTTCTTGCCAAGGAACAACTGCCCACAACGAGCATTCAAGCTTAGCAGCGATTACTCCTGATCCAGCTGCATTAGCTTAAATGGACTATTGCTGCGCTCACATTTTTGCAACATCCTGCTGTGCATCATAAGCAAGGTTTAGGCCTTGCTTTGATACATCATGAAAGCAGGCAAGATGCCATCTGAGCTCAGGACTTTTATTCATCGCAGTTGGCTGTTTTTTGGCGTACTCGCTGCCCTCATCATCCTCGCCGTCAACGCCTTACCCGGCAGCGAGCTCATATTGTTCCAGGAAGATGGTGTGATAGAGAGCGCCACGGCCATAGCGGGCGCAGTCGCCGCCATCATCGGCTTTTATGCCATCCAGCAAACGGCCGCAAAAAACCGGGCGGCACTGGATCGCCTGGCAGTATGGACGATCCCGACATTGAGCACAATCTGCACACTGGATGAAATCAGCTGGGGAGCCCGCCTTTTTCATCTGCAAATGCCGCCGATGCAAGGCGGCGGAGAATTCGACGGTCTGCATGACATATTCGTGATATTGCAGAGATTCCTGGCAGACGCAGAGCCATCAACATGGCTTGCCGTCAGTGTTGCGGCAGCTCTACTTTTTGCGATGCTGGTTTACTGGCAACAGGCATTCGTCACAACCTGTCTCAAATACTCCGTCAATACGACCTTGGGTCGCCCGCTTGCCAGCGCTATCCTGCTTCTGGCATTCGCTACGCTGCTTGATTTCGGCCATGGCAGGATCATGTCCAGCCTGGAAGAATACGCAGAACTCTCGGCCACGCTCTTTCTACTGGCAGGGTCTTATTACAGTTTGAAAATGGCACACGCAGCTGCGCCTGCGAAGCAAGCTTGGGCGCGCAGGGATATGTTAAAGAAATCCTGAAGCTTTAATGCTAGCTGGCCGCGTTAACCGGGCTCAGACTTATGCTCCAGGCGATGCATGGGACAGAGTAACAAAATCATCAAAAGCAGGATTGGCAGCAACACAGACCAGTAGCCAAACTTGAGATAACCGCCCGCCGCAGACAACGCCCCCAGGAAGAACGCACTGACCGCAGGTGCCAATTGACGGAGCCTGGCCTTTGCCCGCACCTTGAGTTCTGCATTCTTGCTGTAAACGATATCAGTGATGTCGATAATCATATGGGTAACGTTACCGGTCATCACTGTGGTATGCACGATGCCTGCCAGCGTCGTCCTGCCACCCGCGCTCTGAATCGCCATCGCCGCAGCTCCCAGCATGCCGGCAAAAATCGCGGCCAATTCCCTATCCGATTCCAGTGGCAAAGGTGCCATCAAGCCGGCCAGCATGAAGCCTGCCAGCAACAGGCCCTGTACCAGGAACAGTGTTTTCAGGGGGGATTTCTGCCGTGCTTCATAATTCAGCACAATGACACGGGAAGCGGCAACACCCAACAGAAAGGAAGGGAATGCGAGCAACTTCAACAAACCACCCTGCATGGGATGAACCAGCATAGCGCCCATCAGGACGAAGTTGCCGGTGATGTGCGCAGTAAACAGGCCAAACAACGCGATAAAACCGAAGGTATCGACATAACCGCCAATAAAGGACAACAGCGCAATCATCAGAGTGGAATGTTTTGCGGTCTGCATGCCGGTAGCGTGTTCTAGTCGTGGTGCTTCAATGTGTGAAGCCTGATCTGCATGGCGGCTTATCTCGGACGACGCAAGCTAGCCCCTGCCGCGATTGCGATCGCTGCGCTTCTGTTGCCTGGGAGGCGTCAAGTCGCTGCTCTGCCGTACTCTTCTGTTCGCGGCTGTTTTTTTCGCTGTCGTTGGCGCCCTGCTTCTATCGGGCTTTTCTAGCGCTTGCTCAGGCTGCTCACTGCGTTTCCGTGATGAGGTGGTCTGTGTACGCGCACCTTCATGTGCAGTTGCCACATTACGCGCCTTCGGCGTAAAGGCCGTTGCGGCTTTTTCAATCTCGCGCTTGCTGCGCTGCTTGAGCGGCCCCTTGGGCGCTTCCAAGCCTGCCCATTCCAGCAGGCTGACGACTTCTTTCGGCTGCAAAGCCATCATCATGCCGCGCTTGAGACGAGGCGGCAGCGTGATCGGGCCGAATCGCACGCGCATCAAACGGCTGACCGGCAACTGGAACGCCTCGAACAATCGACGCACCTCGCGGTTGCGGCCTTCACGCAATATGACCTGATACCAGTGATTGGAACCCTCGCCACCCTGAGCACGGATATGATCGAAATTCGCCGGGCCGTCTTCCAGCTCGATGCCTTGCGTCAGTTGGGTGATCTGCTCATCGGTCAGTTCGCCGAAAATA